>NZ_JABWMG010000010.1:0-120114 GCF_013366455.1 Salinivibrio sp. EAGSL
ATGTAACATCTTCGACAAGACTCGCCGTAGGTATGAATGTAACAGTTTTTCCTGCACATTTTTCCTCGGCGAACTCCACGAACAAATCTGCCACATCCATGAAAGATGAAGTTAAAAACATCTTTTTCATCACATTTCCTTTCTTCCCGACCACTTTTCTAGAAACTTAACGCCCGGTTAAGGGGCAACCAACGCTACTACCAAGCTTCCGCACAACACCGTAATCACAAAAATCAACGCATAATAAAAATGCCACGCGTCGGTTGTCCCTCTTTACCCAAATATGGATAAACTGACCCATATTTGGGTATAGTGAGACCCAGGCTTTAGCTGCAACTAAAGCTTTCTAATGTGCAGTTCGATTGAACGCTGGCTCCTCTGTCGAGAGACCGATAACAAACATGAACGCACCTTAGAGCTCCAAGCACCAAACTCGAATACTCGACTGGGTCTCGAACCCGTATTACGCAAACAAGAGTTAGCTTATTATGAATACAGCACCCAAGCAAAACATCAACATCGGCGTCGATACCGGCAAAGCGCAACTCGATATCTATATCAGACCGACGGCGCACTTCTTCTCTGTGCCAAACACTGACAAAGGTATTAAAGATGCACTGAAAATCATCAAACCCTATCAGCCTGAACGCATCATCATTGAAGCCACTGGCCGATTAGAAATGCCCTTTGTACTCGCATGTATTGAAGCCAATTTACCCATCGTACGCGCCAACCCTGTGCATATTAAACGCTTCGCTGGCGCCATTGGACGCAGAGCGAAAAATGACCGCTTAGATGTAGCCTTTAATACCGGAGATCATCATGTCTACTCAATGTTTTTGTGGCGTGCTCTCGCCAAGCACTACTTTCTCTTAACGCGCTATTAACTACAAAAAGTTACTATTACTGCTTGTTTGCGAAATAAGATGTCACCCTTAAATTCGATGTATAGAGACGGTAAAATATGAAATCAAATCCTTAAAAAACTTGATGACTGTAGGCATATTAATTTGGTATGTAGCGGAAAACTATACTTCATTATAGACATGTTTAGAAATCTTCTTTGCACGCTCAAATACTTTTTCCTCACTCCAATCATAGCCATAAATGAAATTCGTCTCTAATGGGTATCCACTTTCATTAAGTATAGCAATCTTATCCGCTGGCAAATTATCTTTTAACTTATGACCATTTGTACTCGCATCAGTAAGTAACAAATTCCCTACACTACCTATTATCAATGGGTCCGAACCAGACTTAATCATCGATTCAGGAATAATATGTTCAATCGTTAAGTTAATATGATTAATATCAAGACCGTTAGACTGAGATCCTAATAGCTTACAGAGAGAATATTTAATTACGTTTTTAGATTTTGTTTTATTTGATAGATAGTTCAAGTCTAAGAACCTAACCTCAAATTCACTATATGATGGTAGCTTTTCATCTAATTTTCGTTTCAAACTCGTTAATACTCTTTGTACTGTATCATTATCCTGGGCTTTAGTTAATTCAATTGAGTGCTGAGAATACATCGACGCAATACTACCTGAGGATCTTTGCTGTGTAACAGCGTTGAAGACAAAGTGAAAATGCTCAATTCGTTTAATCGTCGTCTTTAGTTGCTTGAGTGTTATCTTCTTAGAAGAATAAGAAAAAAGAAGAGCTAATACAAATGAAGATTGTTGTTTTACTTTAAAACTGTTAAGAGCTATCAAAGATGATTTCACTTCAAACAACTCTTTAGTCCAATCGGAAATATCGGGACTTAACATTCTACTATAACAAACTGCATACTCATCAAGGTTCCGCAACAATAAATTAGCGTTATTTTCTTCTGTCGTTATATATTCTTTTATCAAAGAATACAACTTCTTATCTGTCGTGTAAGCATGTTTCGAAATCCAAAAGTGTAGCAGAAAAGTATCGATAACATTGGAATCGGAGATATCATCAAAGCGTTTTACAAGACGATTCCATGCTTCTTTTGGGCTATCAAGTGAATAATGAGAGTTTTTTATCGTTTTTAGAATCAGGTTCTTAACAAGATCTGAAGTTTTTAGATCTCGACCGCGAGCATTTAGTGTCTCAAAGATTAAATAAGCATCATCTTCATTATCCAGCTGAATAAAAACAAGTTTTAACGATAAAAACTTATCCCTTAGTTCTTTTAACTTTAATATCGGGTCTTCATGTGCAAAAAATTCCATTTGTGGACTTTCTGCTTTTGAAAAAGGTATGTATTGCTCTAATTTACCTGAAATCAGCTCATAAGCTGCTTTTAAATTAGACTCTTCAGAACCAACTTCACAGTTAATCTTGATACTAGAATTGATGTCATTGAAAGATTGTATATGATTTTGAAGGTATGGGAATGAAGTCTCGGCATTAAGAATAAACTCATTAACATAATCGTTATTTGGTGTTTCAATAAAACGATGAATACCTTTTGCTAAGTTTACTTCACCAAGTCGAAGAAAGGCATCTCTAATCACTGACAGGACAATCGTGATAGTCGTCAATCGTTGTTGTCCATCAACGATACCAAAATATGGCTTACGAGTTTGATACACAACCATCGAACCAATAAAGTAACTATCGGTTTTATCACTAATTATATCTAACCAAAAATTTTCAACTTCATCTTTACCCCATGAATATGGGCGCTGAAACCTTGGGATTTTAAAGTAACCGGAAGAAAAGATGTCTTGAACCTCTTTATCATTAGCCTCTATTTTCACTTTTTGATAATCCTTTTAAAAAAACTAAATTTTTAACGCAACCTATCAAACATAAATATATTAATCCACATGAGCTCGCCACTTAACAACCACCCTTATAAATATCAGTTAAACAATGAGATAGCCGAAAGGCGAACAGAATAAGGAGAATGGTATTCACTTAAACAAAGGAGAACAAACTGACAAAAACCACATCGTTAACGTAACGTATTGAAGTGACGTCTTATCTGCTCACTTCCTGGCTGCCTCGCGCTGGAAAAAGTGCCAGACGCAGCACCCACCTATGCGCATTCGAGCTATTTACTTAATAAAGCAACGAGCTTGTTCAACACCCAAATAAAGTGTCGGCTACGCGACACTTATTCTTATTTGTTATGTAACTACTATTGCTGTGCTAAGCCATGATCTTCAAAGTCTTGATTAAAATCACCAAATGCTTCAAGCGTACGTTCCGTAGGGCGTGGGTAAAATACAGGAGTCAATCCATTTTCACGGCAGAACTCAACCACTTCATATCCCATTAGTTCTATCGTTTTGTTCACTTGACGCTCAGAAATAGCGGCTCTACGCCAATGATTAAAGTAGATTCGGTCTTCAAAGTTAGATACTGCTCTCCCAACGATACCAACGTAATCTCTTAGTGCAAGCTCGCCAAAGTTTACGTGAGGTAGTTGAGCATTTAAAAACTCATAAAAGTGAATAGGATCAAAAGTGCCGTGATTACGACATACAGCCAACTGCTCAACAGCTTCATAATGGTTGATAAAGCCATTAGCGTAACTTCCCTTCAGTGAACATGTAAAACCTAAGTTGTGATCAACAAACGCAATCAAAAACTTTTTTTGTGCCCTAGAATAGGCGACCTCCATAGCACAGTTGTGATATTGGATAGTAAAGAACGCAACTGCCACGTCTTTTTGAGCCATTCTTTGCTCAAAGCCCTCTATGTAACTAAAAAACATTGTGAATCCTCAGATTACTAATATATAAGTATTAGATGGGGATGAGATACTCTAATTCAAGTACTCATGCGTAATTAGTTACATAACGAATGACATGGATTCCCCCTCTTGAAGATCTGCCACACTTAGACGCGGCTTTTAATATCGGAGGTAACCATGCCTACTCAATTCTTTTGTGGCGTTGATCTCGCAAAGCACCACTTTTCTCTTCACGCGGTGGATGACCACGGAAAAGTCATTCTCCATGAATCTGTTTCACGCGTTAATTTATTAAACGTTAAAAACGACGTATCTCGATTAGCGCCGCCGAAAGCCGAAAATAGTCGCCATTATTGCCTGTGTGCGTAAAGGAAGCTTGAAGATGCCTTTAATCATTAGCGCCGTTTCAATGGCACCATCGGTAAACGTAAAGCCTCTACCTCGCTTGCCATGGTGAGTGTTGCAGAGCCAACCCTGGATAGCGGCGTCATCGACCCAAAAAGTAATCGAACCACGGTTAACTAATGCCTGATTGTATTGCTTCCAGTTGCTGATTTTGTACTTGGCTTTGCTCATCATCTGTGACCTGTTTTGAGGCTTTGCTGATCTGATCGCGGCTCGAATGATAAGTTCAATGATTTAGGAAACAACGCCTGATTAAATACATTTCTAATGTTTGAAGCAATCGACTCGCCTATAAAAGTGTGCATGCCGCCTATCACGGTTGAAGCGTTCACACTATCCCGAAACGATACCAACTAACCCATCACGCGTTACCACGCAGGAGCGTGGGAACGAGGTGATGGAATGCGCTTCAACACCCACGCTACCGCCCTTTGGTTGGCGGCGTCCAAAAGGCCTTACAGGGCAGTTTTTCGTGGGCTAGATTATCAGACGCTGGGCAGTGTGTTTAGGCAAAGGGGTCTAAAATGTTGGCGTGGTCAGAGTTTGGGGATTTGTGGGGGCATAAATGCAAAAAAGCCGCTGAATAATCAGCGGCTTTTTTGCATGTGGCGGAGAGATAGGGATTTGAACCCTAGAAGGGCTATTAACCCTTGCCGGTTTTCAAGACCGGTGCTTTCAACCACTCAGCCATCTCTCCGGAACGCGGCGTATATTATTGGGTTCGCTTTGGCTTGTAAACCCTTTATTTACCGCTTCTTGTCTGTTCGCTCAAGCTGTGATCAGCTTGGCGAATATGTTAGCAAAAGGCGATTAGCTTGCCGCCAATCGCCCTGCTTTTACTGAGATACTTTAACCGAGTCTCGTTACCGCGCAATGTTTATAGCGCGATAAAAATACCCGCCAGTGCCGCACTCATTAGGTTGGCAAAGGTGGCGGCAATCACTGCGCGCACGCCTAAGCTTGCCACATCTTTGCGGCGCTCTGGCACCATGGCACCGATGGAGCCAAGTTGAATGGCAATCGAGCCGATATTGGCAAAGCCACACAAGGCAAAAGTCACAATCACCTGGCTTTGCACCGACAGGTTGGCTTTAATATCGGCAAAGGATAAGAAGGCGACAAACTCATTAAGTGCAATCTTCTGTCCCAAGAGGTTGCCGACATCAAACACTTCATGCACGGGTACACCGGTAAGCAGCGCTAGGGGTGAGAACAGGTAACCAAACAACATTTCTAGGCTTAAGCCGTCAATGTCGACCAACTCCCCTAAACTACTCAGCCCGGCGTTTAGCATCGCAATCACACTGATAAAGGCCACCAGCATGGTGCCGACCGCAACCGCGACTTTCATGCCGTTCATCGCCCCGCTAGCCAATGCATCAATCGCGTTTGCTTGGTCGCTATCGCTGATCTCAACCTGGCTTTGCTCGGCCGGTGTTTCGGTCTCTGGGACGATGATTTTGGCCATCAATAGCCCACCCGGTGCCGCCATAAAGCTCGCCGCAATCAGGTATTTTAAATCTACACCCATCGCGGCATAACCGCCAAGCACACTACCGGCCACCGAGGCCATACCGCCGACCATCACCGCAAATAGCTCTGAGCGAGTCATTTTGCTAAGAAAAGGGCGAACCACCAAAGGAGATTCGCCCTGAGAAAGAAAGATGTTACTGGTGGCTACCAGCGATTCAGCTCGACTGGTGCCGAGTAATCGCTGTATGCCCCCGCCGAGCAATTTAATAACCCACTGCATAATGCCGAGATGATAAAGGAGAGAAATCAGCGCACTGATAAAAATGATTAACGGCAGAACTTTAACAGCGAAGATAAATCCATCATTGGCCAGCGGACCAAATACAAATTCGATGCCTTCGTTGGCGAACGATAACAACTTAGCCGCGCCATTGCTCATTGAGCCCAGCATGGCTTGCCCAAAGGGGATATAGAGCACTAACGCCGCGAAACCGGCTTGCAAACCAAACGCGCCGAGCACGGTACGCCAATTGATGGCTTTACGGTTAGTGGAAAATGCGCACGCGCACAGAACCAGAGCGACGAGACCTGCCGCACTATAGAGGAGTTGCATAAATAGATTACCTTGCCGTGTTGTATTGCACTTGCGGTACGGATGAGTACGACACGCTGCCGGGGAGGCAAGAGGTTCCATCATGCGTTACATCGTACCGCGGGTTCGGTGAAGGTGGGCCCTACCTTGGACGCTTTTTCTTCAGCCGCGAATCGCGACACAGCCACTCTTTGCCTATCACTGAGCAAAGAGCGCATGTTGGGCGAGCATTCTATTGTGATTGGAGTCTCATTTCCAGCAGAATTTGATCTTAGATCACACTTATTCAGCCCTGATTGCACCCTGCTAAGATCTTTTCCGGCGCTGTCTGCTCTCTCAGACAATGGTCGGATGTTTATCGCTTTATATTTATGTCAGGTTAGCGGTGTTGGTCATTCGCACCCAGCGTGACGCCTATGCTGAATAAATATGGCAAGACTGGTTGACACGTTTAACTCATATGCTATTCATGGGTAGCTATTGACAAAAACACTGAAGGCAAAACGATAAAAATCGGCCTTACGCGTAAAATATAAAAGCAATAGCGTTAAATCATAAAATTAAGCAAACACAACAACGCAATTATTATAAAGGAAACAACCATGCAAACCGTCTCTTCGCACCAGACAGCGCCCAGCTTGTCGGTGATGCAACGCCTACGCGCTTTAGGGCCAGGGATAATGATGGCCGCGGCGGCAGTAGGCGGATCTCACCTTGTTGCATCTACCAAAGCCGGTGCTATTTATGGCTGGCAGCTCGCAGCATTGATCCTGCTCGTTAACTTATTTAAATACCCCTTTTTTCGAGCAGGCGTACAATATACCGCAGGCACTGGCGAAACGCTGGTAGAAGGCTATGCGCGCTTAGGCCGCCCTTACTTGTGGCTGTTTGTTGCACTGAGTGCCGTGTCTGGTGTTATTAACACCGCTGCCTTGACCTTATTTAGCGCCAGCTTATTAAGCTATTTTGTGCCGTTTGATCTGTCACTAACGGTGTTGTCGACCATTATTGTGATCACTTGCCTGGTGATATTAATTGCTGGCCACTACAAGGCATTGGATCTGCTTGCTAAAGTAATTATGGCAACGCTAACTTGCGCCACGTTGGTCGCGGTTACAGTTGCGGTCGGTAACCCAGTCGCGGTCGAGCCTAGTTTTAATGCGCCGTCGATTTGGTCCATAGCAGCGATTGGCTTTATCGTGGTCACCATGGGTTGGATGCCCGCCCCAATTGAAATTTCTAGCATTACGTCGGTGTGGCTCAAGCGCAAAGCGCAATCTGAGCCAATCAATGCCCAAGCGGCGCTGTTTGATTTTAACGTCGGCTACATTGGCACCGCGCTATTGGCGATTGTGTTCTTATCACTGGGTGCCCTGCTTCTGCACGGCAGCGGGGTTGAACTGAAACAATCCGGTATTGGCTTTTCTCATCAATTGGTGAGTTTGTATGCCGCCACCATTGGCGAGTGGTCACGTTATTTGATTGCGGTGGTCGCCTTTTTCTGTATCTTCGGCAGCACCATCACGGTAATCGATGGCTATGCGCGGGTGGTGTCCGAATCGCAACGGTTATTACGCGAGCAAACAGAAGCAGAAGCAAAACCCGCAGTTACACAAGGCTGGATGGTACTGATCGCTGTGTTGGCACTGGCTATCGTAGCATTTTGGACTGGGGCGCTGCTGACCATGCTTGATTTTGCCATGGTCGCGGCATTTGTCACCACGCCCTTTTTCGCGCTATTGAACTATATTTTGGTGACCAAGCACCGTTTACCACCCGAAGTGACCATGAGCAAGGCGATGCGCGCATTGGCAATCACCGGGCTGGTCTATTTATTTGGTTTCTTGGCCGTGTTCGTCTGGTGGAAGTGGTTGATGTAACAAACTTTACCTTGTTCGCGCTTCAAGGGCTGGGTTAACATCCCTTTACAACTTCACCATCGGTGTTAGGCGCGGATAAGGTATTATTAACCCTATAAAAGCCAGTCGTGGTTTAGATTAAGGACGTGGGCAGCTTGAAAAAGTGAACGACTGCCCGCATAACTGTCGTATATAAAAATGGATTGTTAACCCAACCGGGAGAACGTTATGAACGATCGTATCGTTTCGCACAGCCAGTCACAGCAGAGTGCGTTATCTACAAACAAGGTGCTACGTAACACGTATGCACTGCTATCGATGACACTGATCACCAGTGCTATCGCGGCCTTTATCGCTATCGCTGTCGGCATCGGCCCAATGATGTCGCTAGGTATGACCCTAGGTGCGTTGGCGATCGTGTTCTTTGTGCTACCACGCACCATGAACTCTTCTGCCGGTATTGTGTGGACATTCGTCTTCACCGGCTTGCTGGGTGCCTCACTCGGCCCAACCCTGACTTACTACCTGAGCCTTTCTAGCGGCCCAGGCATTGTGATGCAGGCGCTTGCCACCACAGGGATGGTGTTCCTAGGCCTATCGGCGTATGCCATTACCTCTAAGAAAGACTTCTCTTTCATGGGTGGTTTCTTGGTCGCCGGTGTGATTGCCCTATTAGTGGCAATGGTCGCGAATATTTTCTTGCAGATCCCAGCGTTGAGCCTGGCAATTAGCACCATCGCGGTACTGATTTTCTCAGCCTTTATTCTGTATGACACCAGCAACATCATTAATGGCGGCGAGACCAACTACATCCGCGCCACAGTGTCGCTGTACTTGAACATCTTCAACATCTTCGTTCATATGCTGAGCATTCTTGGCTTTATGAACGACGACTAACCCCCCAGGGTTTAGTCAGTAACAAACACAAAGAGCCGGCACGCGCCGGCTTTTTTGTCGTTAAATGGCGCACCCACTCAGTGCGGCGCGCAGCACGGAGTCGCGGTTGAACGCCAGTTGCACTCGCCCTCCCTGCTCGCTATGCTTTGCAGCTTTAATAACAGCGATAACGTCCGATCAGATGACGAACAAAGGTAAGACTATGCTGGTGTATGAAGGTGAAACCATTGCGACGGATGCGCAGGGGTATTTAAAAAATGTGGACGACTGGCACGAAGCATTAGTTCCCATGCTTGCAGAGCAAGAAGGCATTGCCCTTACCGAGGCCCATTGGGAAGTGATTCACTTTGTCCGCCACTTTTACCAAGAATACAACACCTCACCGGCGGTGCGTTTGTTGGTTAAATCGATGGAAAAAGAATACGGCCCAGAAAAAGGCAACAGCAAGTATTTGTTCAAGCTGTTCCCGAAAGGTCCCGCTAAACAGGCAACAAAACTGGCAGGTTTACCTAAGCCGGCTAAATGTCTTTAGTACCGATGGCCAGCCTATAAGCGCCGCACTACCCACCGCGGCGCTTACATGTTTTAGCTAATTGCTATTTGTTACCTAGGCGCTGTTTTTTAGCTAAACACGACTTGTTACCTAGACGACATGGTCCTATCGAGTCGCTATAGTATTGCGAAGCCATCTACGGCGCGCCACTCCACGTCTTCTTTATCGACCTGATCAACACCCGCGGTAGGCGGCCCTTTATCTAACCACGCCATGAGGGCATCCACCGATTCATTGCGGCCACATGCCAGTACCTCAACACGCCCATCCGGTAAGTTCTTCGCATACCCGGTCAATGAGAGCTTTATCGCTTCATGGGCGGTCTGATAACGAAAGCCAACCCCCTGAACGTGACCTGTAACATAGGCCCTAATACATTTTTGAGACATCGGTCACCTCTACTGTATTCCCATTGCAAAACGACACCTGTATAACGCTACATGAGACAAGTCGTTTGACAGGATTACGTCATGAAAGAAGTTGCGTTTCGATGGATTGATAAATATTTCATCCACCTTCGGCTCCAAGAGAAATTTTACCTTATCTTTTTCCTCCCCTTACTCGCAATGGTTGTGATTGCGCTTACCTTAGATGCAGCCTCGGATACCCGTGTGGCACACAAGATGGAAGCGGAAGGCCAAGCCATTCAAGCCATGGTTGAAAAATACGACCTCCCGAAAGGCGAGGTGCAAACCCTGCTCAATAGCCAGCAAACCGGTTTTACGTTCAATGGCAATGAGCTTATCTATCAGCTCGACGGCTCGCTATTTAGCCATATGAGCGCCACCGATTGGAGCCTGCTGCTTGGCATGGTGTTAGTCATTGCGGTGCTGATTTACTACATCATGACCTTTATCGGCGGCGCCATGTACACCATGAACCAAGCTTTATTAAAGCTAGCAGATGGTGAGCTAAGTTACCGGATGAACTTTATCCCGGTCCGTGATGAGTTTAGCCAAATTGCCGTTACTATCGATAAAGTACTTGAGCGTGAGCAAAACTTGGTGAAGGCGATCCAGGAAAGCGCAGAGATGATGGACGGCCTGTCCGCAAGTTTGCAGCAGCGCAGCAATGAAAGCGAAGCTGTGGGCGAGAGCCAGCGTCAGTACCTTGATTCGCTGGCCAGCGCGACCGAAGAAATGGCGAGCTCAATTCGCGAGGTCGCAACGCATGCCACCGAGACATCAACCCAAACACAAGAAGCCACAGAAGCTGCAAATATGGGGCGTCAGCAAGTTCAGCAAACCATGACCGCGATTAATGGTCTTGCCAGCGAGATAGCTCAAGCGGCAGATAAAGTCAGCGAGCTGAGCAAAAACGCCGAGCAAATCGGTACCGTGGTAACCACCATTAACGGTATTAGTGAACAAACTAACCTACTGGCGCTCAACGCCGCGATTGAAGCCGCGCGTGCCGGCGAACAAGGTCGTGGCTTTGCCGTGGTCGCAGACGAAGTGCGCACACTGGCTAGCCGCACCCAGGAATCGACGGTTGATATTCAATCTATGATTGAGTCACTGCAAACGCACACCGCCGAGCTACGCCGGGTGATGGAAGGCACGGTTGAAAATGCGTCAGCCAGTGAAGCGGCGGTGCAAGAGATTGATACTGAGATCAGCCAAATCGCTGAGCGCAGTGGCACCATTGCCGATCGCAGCACCGAAATTGCCGCCGCTGCTGAGCAGCAAGGTAATGTTGCGGGTACGATTTCGCAAGATGTGGAGCAAGTACGCAGCCAGTCTACCCAGGTTGCCCAAATGCTGCGTGATTCCGCTACCGAAGTGAGCGAACTTGGCGCACAAGCCCACCAGCTAAAAACCTTAGTGGCAGGGCTTCGCACCTAAACGCCATGGTTTGATTCCATCATTCCCCTTATCGCGCGCCCTACTCTGGGCGCGTTTTTATTGCAATGCTGTCAGCCTTGCTCGACAATACCCGCCCTTTTTGCTTTATCCGCAAGTCACGTCATGATGCAGGTGCTTCACTCAGCATTTTGACGTGTTTTGCACCACCCATTGTTAGGAACCATCATGACTGCCACTGTGTATCTCGCCAAAGGCCGCGATAAATCAATCAAACGCCGCCATCCTTGGATTTTCTCGCGAGGAATCACCCGCGTTGAAGGCAAGCCCGGATTAGGTGACACTGTCACTGTTTGTGATCATCAAGGCGAATTTTTAGGCCTAGGGGCATTCTCGCCGCAATCACAAATTCGGGTACGCATGTGGTGCTTTGAGAAAACCGTCATCGACAGTGACTTTTTCCTCGCCCGTATTCGTGCGGCAAAATCGCTACGTACCATGCTCGCCGAGCGTGATGGCTTAACCGGTTATCGTCTATTGGCCGCCGAGTCAGACGGTGTGCCCGGCATTACCGTGGATAAATACGATAACTACCTAGTGTGCCAATTGCTGAGCGCCGGCGCGGATGCCCAACGCGATAACCTGGTCACCGCACTGCGTAGCGAATTTCCTGACTGCCATATTTACGAGCGCTCGGATGTTGCGATTCGCAAAAAGGAGGGTTTGAAACCACGTATCGGCGTATTACACGGTGACGAGCCACCGGCCACTGTCATCATCGAAGAAAATGGGGTTGCGATTGAGGTCGACATTACCAAGGGCCATAAAACCGGTTTTTATCTCGACCAGCGTGATAGCCGCGAGCAAGCGGTTAAGTATATGGATGGCAAACGCGTCTTAAACTGCTTTTGTTACACTGGCGGCTTTGGCTTGTATGCGCAAAAAGGCAATGCCAAACAGGTCATCAATGTGGATGTGTCACAGCCGGCGCTCGATAGAGCCAAAGCCAATGCCGAACGTAACGGCTTTGATCTCACCCGTGCTGAGTTTGTGAATGCCGATGTTTTCAAGCTGCTGCGCACTTATCGCGAACAAGGCGAACGGTTTGACGTCATTGTGATGGACCCGCCCAAGTTTGCCGAATCGAAATCACAACTGAACGGCGCATGCCGCGGTTATAAAGATATCAATATGCTCGCCATGCAGCTGCTAAACCCAGGCGGTGTGCTGCTCAGTTATTCATGTTCAGGGCTGATGGACTCAGGGTTATTCCAAAAGATCTTGGCGGACGCGGCATTAGATGCGGGTAAAAACGTGCAGTTTATCGAACGCTTTGCACAAGCCGCGGATCACCCCACTCACAGTGCTTATCCAGAAGGTTTCTACCTCAAAGGGTTTGCGTGTTTGATTCAATAAGCGCGCTCTTATCTTAACGCGTGGTATTGCTGTGATACCACGCGTTGTCGCACCTATTGTCACGCTCAGAATGACAAGCTCCAAAATGACAAGCTCTAAATAGCAAGCCCTGAATAGCAAGCCCTGAATAACAAGGCCTAAATAATAAAGCTTGAATAACAAAGCTTACGATGACAACGCCGAGGCAATCGCCTCCAAACTGCTAGGGTCATCAATGGTCGAGGGGACTTGATACGACTCGCCATCCGCCATTTGGCGAATAATACGGCGCAAGATTTTACCTGAGCGTGTTTTGGGTAACTTATCGACGATAACTGCTTGTTTAAAGCAAGCAATTGCGCCAATTCTGTCACGCACACGCTGCACCAATTCCCGTTCTATCTCGCCACTCACTGAGACAAAGCCGTCTTTCAGCACCACTAAGCCGAGCGGCAATTGGCCTTTAAGCTCATCGTGCATGCCCACCACCGCACATTCGGCGACCGCTTCATGGCTGCCTAACACCTCTTCCATTTCGCCGGTCGATAAACGGTGACCTGCGACGTTAATCACATCGTCAATCCGTCCCATCACAAACACGTAGCCATCTTCATCCATGTAACCCCCATCACCAGACACATAATAGCCGGGGAACTGGCTGAGATAGCCGGCTTCAAAGCGATCGTGGTTACGCCACACCGTGGGCAGGCAGCTAGGCGGCAGGGGCCGTTTTATCGCAATATATCCTTGTTGGTTTGGCGCCGCCAGTTCGCCCATTTCATCAAGGATCTGCACTTGATAGCCAGGGCTTGGCATGGTTGCCGAGCCGGGCTTGGTCGCAAAGCAAGTTAACCCCAATGGATTACCCGCAATCGCCCAGCCAGTTTCGGTTTGCCACCAGTGATCAACCACGGGTCGCTGGGTCTTTTCTTCCACCCATTCCAATGTCGGTGGATCAAGCCGTTCGCCCGCCATAAATACGGTGCGTAAGGATGTCATTGGATAGCGCGCAAGGTGATCACCGTTTGGATCTTGTTTTTTAATCGCCCGAAAGGCGGTAGGCGCCGAGAACAAGATGCTGACGTTATATGTATCAACCACGCGCCAAAAGGCACCCGCATCCGGTGTACCGACGGGCTTGCCCTCAAACATCACCGTGGTGCAGCCATGTAGCAAAGGGGCATACACAATATACGAGTGCCCTACCACCCAACCGACATCCGACGCGGCCCAAAACACCTCGCCGGGTTTAACGTTGTAAATCGCGCTCATGCTGTACTTCATCGCCACGGCATGACCGCCATTGTCACGCACTACGCCTTTGGGTTTGCCGGTGGTGCCAGAGGTGTAGAGGATATACAAAGGATCGGTGGCTTTGACTGGCACCGGTGCTGCGGGTGTGGCTTCAGCCAATAATGCTGCCCAGTCGGCATCACGCGGATTGTCTAAATTGGCACGGCACATGGCACGTTGATAGACCACCACATGGTCGGGTTTGTAGCGGCTGTCCATGATGGCTTGATCAACCATCGGCTTATACGCCAAGGTTTTCTCGCCTTCAATCCCGCATGAGGCGGTGAGCACCGCTTTGGGCTCCGCATCTTCAATCCGTACCGCCAGCTCGTTCGGGGCAAAGCCACCAAACACCACCGAATGAATAGCACCAAGCCGTGCGCAAGCGAGCATCGCTACGGTTGCTTCTGGGATCATGGGCATATAAATCACCACGCGATCCCCTTTTTCAACCCCTAGCCCTGCCAGCATGCCCGCCACTTTCGCCACATAGTCACGCAGCGCCGCATAAGTGTAGGTGGTTTTTTTATCGGTAACCGGTGAGTCGTAAATCAGCGCGGTTTGCTCGCCCCGGCCTTGTTCGACATGGGCATCGAGTGCCATATACGCGGTGTTCATAGTGCCATCGGCAAACCAGCGCTCAATGCCATTGTCGTCTTTGCTAAGCATGGTTTGAGGAAAGGTAAACCAATCGAGCTGTTTGGCCTGTGCCTGCCAAAATCCCTCGGGATCACGGCTAGCCCAATCCGCGTGGTGTTGATAACTGGCTTCTTGCATAAGCGGCTCCTTATCGCCCGCGATCAGCGAGCGATGAGTTAGCAAGCAACGTGTTGAGAACGTGCTTAGTTAATCACAAACAGCGACATAAATTCGTGCACCGGGGTTTTCTCCAGCGCGGCCTGGTCGTTACATAAGGCGGCAATTTTATCGCTCTGTGCTTGCGGGAACCGAGTTACCAAGTTGGAGCGGAATTTTTGCTCCAGCACAGGGATCCCTTCCTCACGGCGACGGCGATGACCAATCGGGTATTCCACCGCGACTTGTTCAGTGTGGCTGCCATCGGTAAAGAAGATTTGGATCGCATTGGCAATCGAGCGCTTTTCGGCTTCTAGGTATTCCGCGCTATAGCGTGGGTCTTCTTTGATCACCATTTTTGCCGTAGCGCGTCAATACGCGGGTCGGCGTGATGGAAGGCATCTTCATAGTGCTCGGCCACCAGATTGCCGTATAACAGCGGCACCGCCACCATATATTGCAGGCAGTGGTCACGGTCGGCCGGGTTGGCCAACTCCCCTTCTTTAGAAATGATGCGAATGGCCGATTCATGGGTGGTGATTTCAATACGTTCAATCTCGTCAGCCCGGTCTTTAACCTGTGCATGCAAGGTAACGGCCGCTTCCACCGCGGTTTGAGCATGAAACTCAGCAGGGAAGGAAATCTTAAACAGCACGTTTTCCATCACGTAGCTGGCAAAGTCTTGTTTGATACTAAAGGGATTGCCGTTAAACAGCACATCGTAATAGCCCCATTTGGGCGCACTCAGCACCGACGGCATTCCCATTTCGCCTTTCATGGTGATCATCGCCAAACGCACCGCGCGAGAAGTGGCATCGCCCGCCGCCCACGATTTGCGTGAACCGGCGTTCGGCGCATGGCGGTAGGTGCGCAGCGCGCAGCCATCCACCCAAGCTTGTGAGACGGCATCAATGATCTGGTCACGATTACCGCCCAGCATTTTGGTGACCACCGCCGTCGACGCCACACGTACCAATAAAACGTGATCGAGCCCGACACGGTTAAAGCTATTTTCAAGAGCAAGCACGCCTTGGATCTCATGCGCTTTGATCATCGCGGTCAGCACATCGCGCATAGTGAGCGGCGGTTTGCCTTCGGCCACGGCCACACGGCTTAAGTAATCGGCGGTGGCCAAAATTCCACCTAGGTTATCGGACGGATGGCCCCACTCGGCGGCGAGCCAAGTATCGTTAAAATCGAGCCAGCGAATAATACAACCGATGTTAAACGCGGCAGTGACCGGATCAAGCTCATGGGAGGTGCCCGGCACACGCGCACCATGTTGCACAGTCGTCCCCGGCACCAGTGGACCCAGGTGTTTGGTGCATTCAGGGAAACGTAGCGCCAGCAAGCCACAGCCAAGGGTATCCATCAAACAGTTACGCGCGGTGTTATAAGCTTCTGCCGAAGCAATCGGCGTGCTATCGACATAGTCAGCAATTTGCACCAATAAGGCATCGGGGTCGGGGCGCTGGTTCAGTTCTACGTTGTTGCTCATGGTCAATTCCTTCTGTAATTTCAATCGGGTGAATGCGCGCCGATTAGGGGCGCTGATCGATAGGTAGCCAATCTTGGTGTTCAGGGCCGTCGTAATCGGCACTTGGGCGAATAATGCGGTTATTGGCGCGCTGCTCAAACACATGCGCCGCCCAGCCCGTTACTCGGCTCATCACAAAAATCGGGGTAAACAATTTGGTTGGGATTCCCATAAAGTGATAGGCCGATGCGTGATAAAAATCGGCATTGGGGAACAAGCCTTTTTCGCGTTTCATCACTTGCTCAACCCGCTCAGACACGTCATAAAGCCAAGCGTCTGGTGCGTTTTCCGCCAGCTGTTTCGACCAATGCTTAATAAGGGTATTGCGGGGATCTGACTCACGGTAAATTGCATGGCCAAAGCCCATCACCTTGTCTTTATTGGCGAGCATTTGCATTAATCCGGCTTCGGCTTCGTCAGGTGTGCGCCACTGTTCCAGCATCGCCATTGCCGCTTCGTTGGCACCGCCATGTAATGGGCCGCGCAAACTGCCGATGGCCGCAGTAATGCAAGAGTGCAAATCGGACAAGGTGGACGCGCACACTCGGGCGGTAAAGGTCGAAGCATTAAACTCATGCTCGGCATACAGCACCAGCGAGCAATGCATCACAGATTCATGCAGTGGCGACGGGGTTTCATCAGTGAGCATTTTGAGGAAGTAACCACCAATGCTTTTCACCTCTGGCTGATAGGTATCGACTCGCACGCCATCATGCGAATAGCGATACCAATAGCAGATAATGGCCGGTAACATCGCCAACAGCGTATCGGTTTTATCCGCTTGCTCACTAAAGTCGGTTTCTTGATCCAAATTACCCAGCATCGAGCAGCCAGTACGCATCACATCCATGGGGTGCGCATTGGCCGGGATCCGTTCCAACACCGCTTTTAAGGCGTCAGGTAATCCCCGCTTGCCAACCAAGGTTTCGGTGTAGTCAGCCAGTGCTTGGCGATTGGGAAGTTGACCTTTGAGTAGCAGGTACGCCACTTCCTCAAATTGGGCGTGATTGGCTAAATCGGTAATGTCATAACCCCGGTAGGTTAATCCAGTGCCGGTTTGCCCGACCGTACACAAGGCGGTGGTGCCGGCACTTTGGCCACGCAGGCCTGCGCCAGAGGTTGGTTTCTCGTTAGGTGCGACGGCGACATTTGTCATGATTGGCTCCTTTCCTTTGATGCCATCAGATTCAACCGCTGCATGAATCCGTGAACGTGATGATAATTCCAGTGGTGTAACCGACGTTTTCACACCGTGGGTGTGCGTCTGTGATCACTCTTTGCCAAATAGGCGATCCAATTGCTGTTCGTAGGCGTGATACCCCAAGAAGTCATAGAGCGCATCACGGGTTTGCATGGCGTCGACCACGTTTTTCTGGTGGCCATCCTCCAGCAGGTGTTGATACACATTGAGGGCGGCTTGGTTCATAGCACGAAATGCAGAGAGCGGATACAACACCATGCTGACCCCCACGCTCGCTAGTTCTTGACTGGTAAACAGTGGGGTTTGACCAAACTCGGTGATATTGGCCAATACCGGCACCTTTACTTGCTCGACAAAGGCTTGGTACTGCTCGAGCGTTTGCATGGCTTCGGGGAAAATCATGTCCGCTCCCGCTTCTACGTACGCTCTGGCGCGGGCGACGGCACTGTCCATGCCTTCCACCGCCAACGCATCGGTGCGCGCCATGATCACAAACTCAGGATCGGTGCGCGCGTCCACCGCGGCTTTGATGCGGTCGACCATTTCAGCTTGGCTGACAATTTCTTTGTTAGGACGATGACCGCAGCGCTTCTGCGCCACTTGATCTTCCATATGCACCGCACCCGCGCCGGCGCGCTCCATTTCACGAATAGTGCGAGCAATATTGAGCGCGCCGCCAAAACCGGTATCAATATCCACCAGCAAGGGCACGTCGGTCGCTGCGGTGATCCGGCGGACATCTTCCAACACATCGTTGAGAGTCGTGATCCCCAAATCCGGTAAGCCGTAAGAGGCGTTAGCAATCCCGCCTCCGGATAGATAAATGGCTTGATGCCCCACCCGCTCTGCCATCATGGCGCAATAGGGGTTAATTGTGCCGACGACTTGCAGCGGAATATTGCTGCTCACCGCTTGGCGAAAACGCGCACCTGCACTCATAGTATTCTCCTTGTAAATTAGTAGCTTAGCGGGGATCACCGCCGCACTATTTTTAATTCGTCAGTGACTATTCAATCTGCTATTCGCTGTTCAATCAGTTGGCGGCTGCGCTGAATGTGACGACGCATCAGCATTTCCGCCAGCTCGGCATCGCGCTCGCGAATTGCCGCCAAAATTTGCATGTGCTCTTGCAGCGCTTGCTGGGGGCGAGAATGCGCCCGGGGCGATTGAAAGCGGTACATACGCAGCAAGTGGTATAACTCACCACATAACAGGTTGATCAGTTTCTGGTTATGGCTGGCTTTGATGATGCAATAATGAAAATCAAAGTCGCCTTGTTGATGAAAGTAGGCCGCCCCCTCCACCCGCTCGATATAGGCATGGTGGGTGGCGAGCACCTCACTTAACTGATCGATCTCGGCATCGGTGATGTGCGCGCACGCCAGTCTTGCCGCCATGCCCTCTAAGGCTTCTCGCACTGCGTAGATCTCGGCTAATTGGCGATGTGTCAGCGTCACCACTCTCGCGCCCACATGAGGCACCCGCTCTACCAGTCCTAAGGCTTCGACCCGCATCATCGCCTCGCGCAGTGGACCTCGGCTGACGCCAAACGCGGCGGCTAATCCCGCTTCCGATACCTTGGTGCCTGCTGGATAGGTGCCGGTGACAATCGCCTCGATAAGCTGCTCGGTCAGGCTCGCTGACTTGGTGGGCTCACGTGACTCAGCCGGAGTCGATTGCGTGTGTTGATCGAGAGTCTGGTCATTTGTCGACAATAAAGACATAAATACCGCCTAAAAATTTTAATACAGCCAGAATAGAATAAGATTGTAGACAATGTAGATTAGACTTTGGTCTGTAGCGCCGTATTTTTGTCGTGATCTCGCCCACAACGTAAATGATAATGTACGCATTGATTTGTTATTCACTTGTTATCAAACGGATGTTTGACTCGACCTCATTGAAAAGCAGCGTATTGTGTAGCGGTCGTTTTTATAGGGATAGAACGCAAGTATGGATAGAAATCATTCCAAGCGTGAAAACGCATTGGCGCTACTCATTGGTAGTAGTCTGGTGTCACTTGGCATCTTCTTTTTCAACCAAGTAGGCCTACTCACCGGCGGTACCGCTGGGCTGGCACTCTTTTTACAACGTGTCACCGACTTTAGTTTTGGTGAGCTTTTCTTCGTGATCAACCTACCTTTCTATTGGCTCGCTTACACCCAAATGGGTAAACGCTTCACCTTAAGTACCTTGGTCGCCGTCAGCATTGTGTCTTTCTGTGCTGATCACTTACATCACGTGCTCACCATTCAAAGTATTCATCCCGTCTATGCCGCTTTGATTGGCGGTGGCCTCATTGGTATGGGCATGCTGGTGATGTTTCGGCATCAATGCAGTTTGGGCGGGTTTAACACCTTAGCGCTGTTCTTACAGCAACGATTCGGCATCCGCGCCGGGAAAGTGCAAATGGCGCTGGATTGCTCGATTGTGGTGTTGTCACTGATGGTCGTTGAACCATGGCTGATTGCCTTATCTGTCGCCGCGGCGATTACCACTAACCTCGTGCTGGCGATGAATCACAAGCCTGGACGCTATCAGGTCCAGCCGGGATAGGCGCATACCCCTTATATCGGTGCAGTCGGATCCGCTGCACCGATCATCTTTTCTCGCCAGGCTACATTTTTTCTCGCCAAGCTACATTTTTCTCGCCAAGCTACACTCTTAAACCAAATACGAATCACTCTTACAATTGGTTATATCACGTGGTAAATTCTTCTTTTTAGGCGCCAACTCAAAGGAGTGTTGATGAGCGCAGCTAACCCTACCGTTGATGCATTACCATTACCCGCCACAGTGACACTGCCCTCTTTTCCGCCAGCCCTGGGCTTATCTATGGTGCCTGATGCGGTGAAAGGCGTTTCGCTCCGTAAGCAGCTCACCACCGCGCAAGGGCTGGCGCATTGTTTTTCTGCAGTGAACGCCACCTATGGCGATGCGGATAGCCGTGCCCAAGGTACCCTTTTTATCGGGGCTTATGCCTATGAGTTTCTGCTGCCGGTGCTGGCAAGCTGGCTACAAGGCGGGCAGATCCCATCACTGGACTTGGATAATTGGCAGGTGAAATACGAACCTACCCGCGTCACTAAACCCAATGGCCAAGAGCTTGTTTATCACAAGCCGCATTTTTATCTCAGCGCCCTTGAGGGATGGAGACGGCAAGATCACCAGGACTGGCGAGCGATTTTGCATGGTGCTTTATTGCATCACTTTTCGCCCATCGTCGATGCGATTGCCGAGCAAAGTGGTATGCGTGAGGGGCCACTATGGAAAGTGATCGCGGATTCAATCTGTATTGCTTTCTTAATGGTAGGGAAGCATCGCGATTGTGAGCAGGCCGCGCGTGAAGCCGCGCTGTCGATCGTCCATCAACGCGGCACCCCGCTTTATAGCAAGCGCAGTGGTTTTCACGATGTCACCGTCTACGATCCGAACGACACCCAAACCGTGCTGCAAACCCATAGCTTCCGTTTGCGCGGCGGCTGTTGCCGGATCTTTACTGTCGATGATCACAGCTATTGCTCAACTTGCTGTTTTTTAAAACCGGACGAACAAGCTAAACGGCTCGCTGAAGTCGCGTGTCAACGTGAAGGCGTAGCGCTGGACTCGCAGCCTCGCTAATTGAGCGCCACATCGACCCAAACAAGGCGGTGATCTGAGTGGGCACGCGCGTGTTCTTGGCCGTTTTTATCACAAATCAGTGGGTAGTCGGCATCATCAGGGGCAGGCCAAAATACGCCGGAGACTAACACCGCCAGCTCTCGCGAAGGCAAAACATAATCGAGGCGCAGCCCGCCGTTATGGGTAGCGATTGCCCGCCCTTTGCCATCGATAAAGCGAAACGCGTGAGACTGGGCCGCCTCACTTTTTGGCACCTGCGCACCAGTGGCGACATCAGGGTGCATACGCGGATGGTTAAGCAAGGCACCAATGGCTTGTTTATCCCCATCGCCGTAGCTCGGGTCCGCATTTAAATCGCCAATCACCACAAAAGGTATCTCGGAAGAAAGCCCGCCGTGGACGCCCTTGTCGTCCACCAGCCAATCCGCGTTATCCAAAAGGCCAATTAGTTGGTGAATTTCATCACTGTTGCGCCGCCAATTACGCTTTTCAGGCCCATCAAACACCGGCGGCGTGGGGTGACACGCTACCAAGCGTATCTGCTGCTCTCCGATACTGATCGGCACAGAGACCAGGTTTTTCGAAGCTAAACGTAGCTTTTTTTTCGCCGCTTCGGTGTAGTAGTCAGACGGAATTTGATGGTGAGGCAGCTGATGCCACGCAAAGTGTTGCCAAGTGCAAATCGCGGTGTCTTCAATGGGGTAACGCGATATGATCACAAAGCCAAACTGACCATGATAGTCGCCAAAGCCATGACACTGCTGAGCATCCGTTAAACGTGGATGCGCGCTGACCGGCACCGTGAGTTTTAAACCCGTGTTGGTGGCAGGCAAATAGCGATACGGATAATCAATCGGGGGGGCGCCGTCTTGCGATTTAGCTAAGTGGCGCTCACAAAATGCGGCCAGTGCACCATCATCGCCACCATCGCCTGGGTGATCAAATTCACACAGCACCACCACATCAGGTCGCACGCGCTGTAAGGTGGCCGCGAGGTTTTTAATTTGCCGACTCGGCGTTGGTGCCTGCATCTGCGATTTAATGTCGCCAGCCTTGCGCCCTGCCAAAGACAGGTTAAATTGCGCAAACCTCAGGGTTGATGGTGCTGTCATGATAGCCTACTCGTGCGCTGAAAAGCCGACTATTTTAACAGGCTCTCAAGGGCACGACGAATTTGTAATGCATCTTCGACGGCACGATGGGGGGCGGGTCCCAATGCTTTCATTTCGCGACTAAAATCACGTCGGTCGAGATCACTGTGCTTTTTTAGCCACTGGTTTACCTCCATTAACGTAAATGAAGGACGCATATAGCAGGCTTTATAAAGCCGCCCCATCCAAAATAGGTCCCACTGGCTGTCGCACAATACATGCTCAAACGGTGCGAGCGTTTGGTTAAGGTGCTGACATACTGCCAATACACTGGTGCCTTCTGTGGCTAATGTCTTTTGCGAGATACCATGAATACGGGATTCAGCTTCGTGGTCCCAGTGATGCCAATGGCCACTGGCGGTGGAGGGATCAATTAAAAAACTTTGACTATCGCCATTTGGCAATACGTATCCTACCTCAATCGGATAAGACATTAACGACAAACCGGATGCTTCAAAATCCAGTGTCACCCACATACGCGTACTCCTTGCTCATAAACTCTCCTGTATAACGAGGCGCTTCCCTTGCCTAGTTAGTTAACTGTAGCCTTTTTGTTGTCACTTCGATGGACTGTCGCGCCACTTTTGCGTGCTTGATTAACAACTGGCTGTAAAAACACACTTCATTTCATGTGCTTGGAGAGTTTTTATTGATAATGTGATAACTCTAACAGCCTATGTTCGGCGTTTGTCAGGTGTACGCTATAATTCGATGCAAGATTGGCGTAGGCTTTAATACACTGTTCATTCGCAGTTTGGCGTTAATCGCCTTGTTTTAGATGGAATCGATTATGAAACAAACGTCTCGCACCATGCTTGCACGCAAACACGTCGCGTTAGTGGCACATGATCACTATAAAGATGCCTTGAGCGACTGGGTAAAAGAAAATAAAGAAATACTGAGCCAGCACGCGCTTTATGCCACCGGCACCACGGGCCACATCCTTGCAAGAGAAACAGGGCTAAAAATAACACCTTTGATGAGCGGCCCGATGGGCGGGGATCAGCAACTCGGGGCGATGATTTCTGAACAAAAAATCGATGTGATGATTTTCTTCTGGGATCCCCTCAATGCGGTCCCACACGATCCAGATGTTAAAGCGCTACTGCGCGTCGGCTCTGTATGGAATATTCCGATTGCCACCAACCGCTCAACCGCCCGCTTTATGATCACGTCGCCGCTATTCGGGCAGGATGTCAACATCCAAATTCCTGATTATCAAGCGTACTTAGACGAGCGTTTGTGAGTGATACCTATTATAGCAACTAATTGCTCATTAGGAGCAAAGGTGCTTTTCCTTTGCTCCATTTTAAAGGCATTAGTTACTATTTAAACCAACTACTCGAGAGCCTAACTTTTCTTTGTATAGGTTTTCATACAAAAAGACATCTTCTTTATCAAGGTTTGAAGGTAGTGTTTGTAGCAACGTAAATTTTAGCCCCTTGTGATAATCAGAGTTTTTTTCGCACCGCTCTTTGAGTTGCTTGTTGTTTCCATGCCTCGTTTTCACGTAAGTTTGCCAACGCTGCCATACACCTTCTTTTCCATAGGCCGCACCGACATAATGCTGATCTCCAGCATCAGGGTTTGTATCTAAGATCAAATAAATACCATTTACTGCAGACAAACGTGAATACCAGTCTTGGTTAGCATCCTGATTATTAATGAGCACGTTTAACTCATCGAACGTCAGAACAAAGTTGAGTAGCCCCGGAAAGGTGCCTAAGTATCCTTTGGGTAGCACTTCCAGAACTTCCTTATCGTTATTTGCTATCCATTGGTGCCACGATATAGCAGCTCCTCCCCAATCGATTACAACCCTATCCTTGTAATCTTCGAAGCTATCTACTTCTTGTAGATCGTAGTAATATTTTTCGTTGTCGTAGCGAGAGCCATCGACCTTAAAGGCACCAATAAATAGTGATTTACTCCCATCTAGACCAATAAAGGAAAATATGTATTCACACTCTCTAAATACATCTTTTGATTGTTCAGCCTGATATGCTAAAAGACTATCTCTATCCTTTATTATATCTCGGTATTGTGCACGACTATCTTTATGTCTTACAAACTTAACTTTATTGATATCAATGTTACTTAATGACTTATTAACAAGCTCTTTAAACGTAATCATAGGATCCTTCCTACCAGAAAATCTTCTTCATATACTAAATGGGCCGAATCATATAAACCGAGATATATGTATGATTATTCGTAATGAGTAGTAATTAAAGATACCCTTTCAGTTCCTCCACAAACGATGAGGCATGACCTTTTTGGTGCACCAGCCACACTTGTTTTTGGGCTCGCGTCAGGGCGACATAAAATAATCGCCGTTCTTCCGCGTGTTCAATTGGCTCTTCATTTTTCCCTAATAAGGCCTCATCGAGTGAAAGCGAGCGCGGCTTGGCCGAAAATACGCCCTCATCCATGCCGAGAATAAACACATAGTGAGCTTCTTGGCCCTTGCTGGCGTGTGCGGTGGTATAGCGAAGCGCCAGTGAGGGATACGTTTTCTGCCACGTTTCTAGATCGTTAGGGCATCGAGAGTGGGTGCGGCCAATCAGCATCACAGTCACGGGTTGCGCTGCTTTGGCGTGCTTTTTGGCAAGGCTTGCTAGTGTCTTTTCTAACTTATCGTCAGTGATCACTTTAATCGCTTTGGGCGTTTTCGCCGATGCCTTGTCGCGCGAATAGTCCAACTGTTTGCTGAGCTGCTTGGGGTTTTGGCAAATAAATTGCTGCGCCACATCCCCCAAGGTAGACGGGTAGCGATAACAGGTGGTCAGCCAGCAAATCTCACTGTCACCAAAGCGCTGGGAAAAATCCGTGGTTAAGCTGACATCGGCACCGGCAAAACGGTAAATGGCTTGCCAATCGTCCCCCACGGCATATAACGAGGCGCGTGATACGTGCGATTCACTGTCCGCTTTACCGTGACACAGTGCCTCTAGCATCGCCAACCGTGCCGGAGAAATGTCTTGGTATTCATCAACCATCACAAACTGGATGGGCGTGGCGAATTTTCGCTGCTGAAACAGCTTAGTGGCTTGTGTAATCAAGCCATCAAAGTCAACGGCGTTCTCCGCTTTGAGTGCCTGTTTATAGGCTTGATACAACGGCCAAATCACCGCCAGTTCATCTTTTAGCGTGGGCTGCTCATCAAAACCCGCCAGTTTATCGGTCAGGGCGCGCTTGGTGGTATTGGCTTGGATCACTCGGGAAAGACGCGACCAAACCCAGCTGTGCAACCGGTTTTCATGGGCACAGGCGATGAGCTCAGCGTTATCATCAATTGGCAGTGCGTGCTGCTGATGTAGTTTATCCCACGCTTTGCGTGTGCTGGGCTGTTGCCATTGTTCGGCGAGTGTTTGGGTCAGCCACGCCGCTTTGGCGGTCTCGTCACTGGCTAGCGGAGAAATGGTAGGCGTCTGGCCTTGATGTTCAGCCAGTTGCTGACGGGCAAAACCATGAAAGGTGGTCACATTCACCTCATGGCCAGTTTTGGTCTTAATCCGCGTTTTGAGCTCAGTCGCGGCATCACGGCCAAAGGCAAGCAATAAAAGCTGCTCAGGCTTGCCTTGCCCACTTTCAATTAAATACGCCGCACGCGCCACTAACACACTGGTTTTACCGCTACCGGGCCCGGCCACCACCAAGGTATGAGATTCATCGGTGAGCACAGCGTTACGCTGCGCTGGGTTCAGTGGTGACGATTCAATCTGATCGAACCAGGTTTGCCACTGGTTGAGCATCGCCGCTTGCCACTGCTGGTTGCGGATTTTTAGCCAATAGGTATCGCCTTGCAACACCGGCGTCAACGTGATGGCGACGCCTTCATCTAGCTGGGACAGAAAAGCGGCTGGGATCCCCTCGCGTTCTAACGTATCCAATAACGTTTGCTGGGCGGTGCGTAATTGTGCAACACGAACATATCCTGGCGCATTTACCAGCGCCTCATAGTCAGCCAACAAGCTCGGTCGAATAAGCGCCAGCCGTTTTTGATAGCGGGCAACATAGGCTTGATAACGCGCATGAATGGCTTTACCAGCCTGCTTTGCTCGGTGCCAAGGCAGACCAAACACATCAAATGGGTAAGCCTCCCCTTGCTCAGTGAAGCCTGTCAACGAGATAGTGCCCCAGAGTAACCCGCGAGAAATGGTGAGCTGCCCATCCCAGGCTGAAAAGGGAATATATTGACGATGATGGCGCGATTCGAGTAACAACCCATCATTTTCTAGCTGTAAGCTGTAGTGATCGCCATAAACAAGCCATTGTGCCCAGCGATTTGCAGAGAGTTTCATATCAATACGTTAATCAGCCAATGAGGAAGAGGCGCGGCCTTTAAAAGATGCTTGGCATGCTACTGCTCACCCCGCCATAAATCAATTCAATCGCCTATAAAGCCCGTTCTCAGCGTCGATTCTATTGAGGAATTGACCTATCACAACTAAATGATAAAAGCGGTGCTTAAAGGCGCATTCAGGCTTAGTTTCTTTGACTGTTTCTGGTATCTTGCCAGCATTGTTGGCCGATCATGTTTATTTATGTCTTTTTCTCTGCCACGTTTTCCTACCGTGCCGCTCACCTTGCGTGAGTATTGGGCCAATCACCGGATTAATGACAGCATTCGTGTGCTGATAGCGCTGATGGGTGTTGCCTTGTATGCCAGTTATGCTGGGCGGACCGATATTGTCACTCCACTCGTGCTTGGCGTCATCGCCTCGGCACTGGCAGAGGTCGACGATCATTTTTGGGGCCGAGTACGCGCGCTGGGCGTCACCTTAGTCTGTTTTACCGTGGCAGCGTTTTCAGTCGAGCTGCTGTATGACACGCCATGGTTGTTTGCTATCGGCCTGACGGTATCGAGTTTTGGTTTTATCATGCTAGGGGCAATTGGCGAACGCTATGGCACTATTGCGTTTGCGTCATTGCTGTTGGCGGTTTATACCATGCTGGGTATGGAGCAAGGCAGTGATATGTGGATGCAGCCCATGATGCTGCTCTCAGGGGCAGCCTGGTATGGTATTTTATCGCTGATATGGATTCTCATCTGGCCTCATCGCCCGGTACAGCACCGACTCGCCACCGTATTTCGTCAGACGGCGACTTATATGGAAACCAAATCCAGTTTGTTTCACCCCGTTGCTGAGTTAACGCCTCAACCGACACGCATTGCGGCAGCGAATCGAAATGCCCAAGTCGTCGCCGCACTGAACCAAGCCAAGGCTTCGTTGCTGGCGCGCGCGCGACGGGGGCGACTGACCCAACGGCATCAAGCCTTACTGCAAACCTATTTCATTGCCCAAGATATCCATGAGCGAGTGAGCTCTTCTCACTATCGTTATCAAGATCTCGCTGCGCAGTTTTTCCATTCCGATATTTTGTTTCGCTTTGAGGCCTTGCTCAATACTCAAGCCAATGCCTGTCGCGATGTGGCACAAGCGTTATCGATCGGGGCGCGCTACCAGCACCCGAAGACGGGTCAGCAAGCGTTAGTGGCTATTCAGCAATCAATGCAATATTTATTGTCAGCGCAACCCCAAGATCCCTCGCGCACGGCCTTACTTCATCAACTCGACTTTCTCTATAAAAACCTCGAGACCGTGGAGCAGCAATTGGCAAGTCTCAGTGATCTAGCTGCCAATGATGGCACACAAGAAAGCGAACTGGCCGACCCCGACGCGCGGTCTTTAGGCGAAATGGTGTATCGAATTCGCCGCCAGATGACGCTTAAATCGCTACGTTTTCGCCATGCGGTACGCCTTTCTTTGTCGTTGCTCACTGGCTATGGGGTGATTCAGGGGCTATCGCTTGAACATGGGTTTTGGATCTTGATGACGATTCAATTTGTCTGTCAGACCAACTATTCGGCAACGCGCAACAAACTCAAAGAACGAATATTAGGAACCGTTGGCGGTTTACTACTGGGGGTGCCAGCCCTGTATTTATTCCCTGATCCCAGTAGTCAATTAGCGTTAATGGTGATCACCGGGGTGCTCTTTTTCGCGTTTCGTACCGTGCAATATACGCTCGCGACTCTGTTTATCACCCTGCTGGTGCTGATGTGCTTTAGCCAATTTGGTCAGGGTTTTGCGGTTATCTTACCAAGACTGGGAGATACCGTGATTGGCTGCTTGATTGCCGTTGTCGCCGTTCGTTATGTGCTCCCCGATTGGCAAGCGCACCGCTTACGTGGGATCATGACTGAGGCATTGCAAGCAAACCGTGATTATCTCGCCCATGTCATCGCGCAATACCGTGTCGGTAAACGGGATAACCTTGCCTACCGCATCGCACGTCGCCATGCACATAATACCGATGCCGAGCTAACCACCGCGATCAGTAATATGTTGGTCGAGCCTGGCCGTTATCGTACTAATATTGAAGAGACATTTCGGTTCTTATGTTTGAATAACGCAATGCTGAGTTATATTTCAGCACTTGGCGCCCACCGTCGTCGCATGGACGATGAAGTCAACCATCAGAAAATGGCGCAACTGCATCGTGACATCCACCAATCGCTCAACGCGTTAACCGAACGATTGCGGCGCGAACTGCCAACAGAGCAACCGGATCAAGTAGCATCAACCGGTGATAAAACCCTATCCGGCCAGTTAGCAGAGCTCGATCCTGATGCGGCGTACCACGACACTGAGCCTGATGCTGATTTTCATGAGATGGCCGATAACACCCCACTAAGCATGGTGTTGCAACAGTTGACCTTAATTCAGCGCATGATCCCTGAGTTAAATCTGCTCACTACGACATTACATCAGCAAGCACTCAAACAAAGCCGGACTTAGATAAGCCATACTCAACAAGCACGTGCCCTGCTAACGAGTGGTCGTTAGCTGAGCGCGTGGTTAATACGCTGACACTGCCCCCCAAAGGTCAGCACTCTGTCAAATTACACTTATTTACGCGAACAACGGTTGAAAGCCGGGCGTTGAGGACGGATATTAGATCCATGTCATCTGTTGAGTGTGACAACTATACTTACCACTTGTCGGCTTGTTGCCGCCGCATAGCCCGCCTGGAGCATTTATGGCTATTCATGTAGGAATCATTGATTCGGATCCAGTCCGACTCGTTACCCCGGTTTTACATCAGCAACTGCCTGTCAGTAAGCTGGTATTGATTGGTACGCTGGAACAAGATCTTGAGTTCGAGCGACTTACTCGTGTGTTAGCCCCGAAAGGCATTGAAACGGAGTTTTTTGAAATCTCGGATGATATCAATATCCGAGAAGTCAAAAGCCAAGTAAAGCGTCTTGCCGAACAGCTCACCCAATCTTCTGAAGACATTCTTTTTAATGCGAGCTGTGGCCTACGCCACCAATTATTGTCTGCTTACGAAGTGTTTAGAACTTACCACTGGCCCTGTTATGTGATAGAGCCCTACAGCGACGAATTATGCTGGCTCTACCCCGACGGTCTTCCACAGCAACAGGTCGAAGATCATATTAGTTTGACCGAGTACATGACGATTTTTGGTGCCCGTTGCGCAGATCACGATGAAGAGGAAACCGGCTGTCTCACCAATGATATTTATCGGTTAGGAGAAAAATGGGCGAGCAATGCGTATGAATTAGGCCCAGGCTTAGCCACTTTAAATTACTTAGCGACCACTTGCCGAAAAGAACAGTGCCTGGATGTTGCATTGAGCGAAAAACAGCAAGGCTATCGCGAACTTGGGATGCTGCTCGACGATTTATCGGATGCCGGATTAGCGCACTACGAAAATGGTGTGCTCACTTTTAGTTGTGAGGAAGCCCGACGTTTTGCCAACGGAGAATGGCTGGAAAGCTACGTGCACCACACGGTCACTTCTATCCAAAAAGAATTACCGACCATCCAAGACAGTGCGCTTTCTATGCAGGTTTATCGCCAAATTGGCGAGCGAGAAGTCCGCAATGAGTTGGATGTCGCCATGGTGGTTAACAATAAGCTTCATATCATTGAGTGCAAGACAAAGGGCATGTCTAGCGACGGTGATGACACCCTGTATAAATTAGAGTCTTTGCGCGATTTACTGGGTGGCTTGCAAGCACGTGCGATGCTGGTCAGCTTTAGACCATTACGTCATCACGATATTACGCGGGGTACAGATCTGGGTTTAGCTTTGATCGGCCCTGACCAGCTGGCCAACTTACGCACCCATCTTTACGATTGGTTTATTGCGGCTGGCGGTACTATCGAAGTAAGAACAAGTTAATCGCTTACGCAAGGCGATACGACACGTTCGACAACCTTGTCGGCAATAAAAAACGCGGTGCTCATCAGGGCACCGCGTTCAAGGATAACGATATCGCGCTAGCTTATAGTAGCTTACGGGCCGCTTCCACCACCACTTTGATGGAACGTGCTTCCGTTTCTTTTAAGGTCGCGTGATCTGGGATTTCTTTTTGCGTACGGTTGATAATCACACCCGCGACACAACCAGCACGTAAGCCTGAGCTGGCACACATGGTCAGCAAAGTGGCCGATTCCATCTCAAAGTTCAACACACCCATCTCTTGCCATTCTTGCATTGAGCCTTGGAAACGACGCACAACGCGACCGCTAAAGGTGTCATAACGCTCTTGGCCAGGGTAGAAGGTATCACTTGATGCGGTCACCCCTGTATGTACGGTAGCACCATCTTCATCAACGGCGGCTTTCATCGCGGTCGCAACATCAAAATCAGGCACCGCTGGGAATTCCATCGGTGCAAAGTGAGTACTGGCACCGTCAAGACGTACAGAGCCGGTGGTCACGATCATATCACCGACGTTAATGTCAGGCTGGATAGCGCCTGTAGTACCAACACGCAAGAAGGTATTCACGCCTAATTGCGCCAATTCTTCTACCGCAATAGACGTTGACGGTCCACCAATGCCGGTTGAGCAAACCACCACGGATTTGCCATCTAGCCAACCGAGGTACAAGGTATATTCACGCTGTGAGGCGAGAAACGTTGGGTTTTCCATCAAGTTCGCGATTTTTTCAACGCGAGCAGGATCACCAGGAATGATGGCAGTGGTTGCGCCTTGTAGATCGGCTTTTGTGACGCCAAGGTGGAATACAGGGGTATCAGACATAATCAGTCTCCTCGCTGGATGCTATCATCAGCATTTAAAATAATGTAAGGCCTACCGAGGTAGGCCTGAACTCGTTATTGATTATGTGTTTAGGATACCCAAATCTGCTCCTTTTTATGTGACCATAATCGACATATTGCACTATCATCTCTTACAGATTTCAGGATTTAGAGATCGAAATCACTTTATAAAGGTAAAAGCAGACAGAGGGTGTCCTCATTTTTGGTCCTAATCACGCAGCAGGCGTAATGCATTCAGTGTCACCAACGCTGTCGCCCCACTGTCTGCCAGTACAGCCACCCATAAACCGGTGATCCCTAACACACTGGTGACCAAAAACACCCCTTTTAGTCCTAGCGCAATCGTGATGTTTTGCCGCACATTGGCTTGCGTCGCGCGCGCGAGCTGAAGAACGCGAGGCAGCTCAATTAAACGATTATGGCTCAATGCTGCCTCGGCAGTTTCAAGCGCAACATCCGTCCCACTGCCCATCGCGACCCCCAACTGAGCGGCTTTCATTGCAGGGGCGTCATTAATGCCATCGCCAATCATGGCGATCCGATACTGACTCGCAAACGCTTCAACCGCCGCAACCTTGTCTTCAGGTAATAGTCCAGCACGATAATCAATCCCTAACTCGTCGGCAATTTCAGCAGCGGCTGTCGGGTTATCCCCTGTCAGCATCACAGGATGAATCCCCATCGCGCGGATCTGCTCAATCGCCTCACGTGCATCCTCGCGCAATTTATCGCGCCAGCCAATCATGCCATAAGGGTGCTCATCGACCATCACTACTGCAACGGTGACTCCGCGTGCCGCGATCTGACTGGCCTGTTGATACTGCGCATGCTCGAGCGTGGCGTCCGGGAGTTTGTCGAGCGCAACCATCCGAACAAGCTGGCCGTCGACTGTCCCTTCTACGCCTCGGCCTGCATTGGCTTGAAGCCCTGTCGCATCGGGGATAGAAAGACCGCGTTCCGTGCTGTAGAGCACGAGTGATTTAGCCAATGGATGATGACTACCGCGTTCGATCGCTGTCGCCAGTTGCAACAGCGTGGTTTCATCGCCTTGCCACACGCAAACATCCGTGACCATGGGCTTACCTTCTGTCAGTGTGCCCGTTTTATCAAAGGATACTGCGTTGATACTTGCCAAGCTTTCTAGCGCCGCTCCCCCTTTAATTAACGCGCCTCGACGTGCTGCCGTGGCCAAGCCCGAGGTGATAGCCGCTGGTGTGGAAATCACCAGCGCACAGGGGCATGCAATCAATAATAGTGCTAGGCCACGGTATAACCACTCTTGCCAACTGGCAGCAAAAAAGAGGGGGGGAACGACAACCACTAACACGGCTACGCCAATCATCGTCGGGGTATACCAACGACTGAATCTATCGATAAAGCGTTCAATCGGTGCTTTTTTTGACTCGGCTTGCTCAATCAAATGCAGGATTCGGTCAATGGCGTTTTCACCTTGGGCAGAAGTAACCGTCAGTGTCACCGTTTTATCGGTGGCTAAACTGCCTGCCATCACGGTGTCGCCTGCTTCAATATCGACCGGAATCGACTCTCCCGTCAGGGCGCTTTGATCAAAACTCGCCGCCATTTCCATCAATTTGCCATCCGCCGGCAAACGCTCACCGGCGCTAATCTCAATCACATCACCGGGCGTTAATGTGCTCGCCGCAACGGCTTCACGTTCACCGTTTTTGCCCACTCGCGTCACGGTTTCTGGCACTAACGCCATTAATGATTGAATACCGTCACGGGCACGCGTCGAGGCATAGCCTTCCAGCCGCTCGCCAATGAGAAACAGTACCAACACCATGGCCGCTTCGGTCGTTTCTCCCAGGTAGAGGGCACCGAGTGCGGCGATACTCATCAGTGTTTCAATAGAAAACAGAGAGCCCTGACGTGTCAGCCTGCCCGCTTTAAGTAAGATAGGCGTTAACCCAACTATGGTAGCGCCGGTAAATAGCCAGTCTGACAGTGAGGGAGACCAATAATGCAGGCCCCAGGCGATGAGCATGCTGCCAATCAATCCAAACAGTAGTGCATCATCGCGCCACTTTTGCCAGCCAGACGGCTCTATAGCGGGTTGATTTAATGCCAGCAGTGGAAAGCCCACTTTTTTGGCGGAGTACTGAATCGCCGCAAGCGTATCAGCGGGTGCATTGTGGGAGAGAGACACCCGTAACTTTTCTGTCGCAAACAGTACTGTTGCACTTTCAACACCCGGTGTTGCGTGAATCGCCTTCTCTAGTTTGGCTGCACAGCTTGGACAATCCATTCCCGTCACCGCCCATTCATGGGTCACTGAAGAGGAAAAGCGATGCCTGTCAGGGTCGTCGTCACCCGCATTGCCCTCGCCATCTTGATGACTCGAACAGCAACCTGTTTCTTGGCATGTGTTCGTCACCGTAGACGAAGAAGCGGTTTGATGATGGGGTTGATGACAGTGGTGGTGTCCGCAGTGTTTACACATAATCGACTCCTTTGTTGGTCGTTGTGTCAATCATTTAAGGACAGTATAAGGGTTGGAGCCCACTCCAGAGTCAAGCGTAAAAGAACGATATTTAAAAACAACTATGATCAAAAAACAGCCATAATAAAAAACGCCCAGCCTTTGACTGGCTGGGCGTTAATTTTCATTGTCGCGACATCCTCGAAATGGATTACTGAATCACAAAAATATACCCTTGCAGTATAATGAGATTCACGATGTCGATAAAGAACGCGCCGACAATGGGAACCACCATAAAAGCTTGCGGCGCGGGCCCAAAACGGTTAACGATCGAGCCCATGTTCATGACCGCCGTCGGTGTCGCACCCAAGCCAAAACCACAATGTCCACCGGCAATGACAGCACCGGTATAATCGCTTCCCATTAGCTTAAAGGTGACATAATAGCTAAATAATCCAATCACTACCGATTGAATCGCGAGAATAATTAGAAAGGGCACGGCTAGGTCGAGAATGTTCCATAACTTCAGCGTCATTAAGGCCATGGCAAGGAATAAAGACAGAGAGACGGTTCCCACCATATCAACCGTTTCAGACTCAAGCTTACGCAAGTTAAACAACTCTAACGTATTGGTAATAATGACACCCAAGAACAACGCATAAACAAAATCAGGGATCATTAGCCACTGAATGTTGAACTGGCTAACCCATTCAGATAAATGACTTGCGGCTGTAATGCACAATATCAAAATAAAGAGCACTTCAATCACTTTTTTAGCAGTGACTTTATCTTCTTCATTTTCATTATATGTGACTAATTCGGGATACTTTTCGTGCGTCGTTGTTCCACGTCCATACTCAGATTCGAGTTGGTGTTTATTAATTAAACGCTGAGCAACCGGGCTACCAATGATCCCGCCAATAACGAGGCCGAGTGTGGCTGAGGCCATTGCGATCTCAAGCGTACTTTGAATCCCATATTCATCCGTTAATATCTGGGCCCAGGCTGCGCCAGTGCCATGACCACCTGATAACGTAATTGACCCTGCGACTAAGCCCATTAACGGATCAAGGCCAAGGAGTGAGGCAAAACTGACACCAATCGCATTTTGAATGATGATATAAACAGACGCAATCACTAAAAACCAGAAAACTTTTAATCCACCTTTTACTAACTGTTTATAATTAGCTGCCAGCCCAACGGTGGCAAAAAACATCAGCATAAAGGTGTCTTTTAACGGTAAATCAAATTTAAAGTTGATACCGTTATAATGTAGCAATGAAATAACACAAGCAATGATCAATCCTCCAACAATAGGTTCGGGAATATTAAACTTGCGTAATGCGGGAATTTTTGAATTAACGAAATGGCCTAGAAAAAGTACACCAATAGCAATCAAGAATGATTCTAGTGCACCAATTGAATTGAGTTGATACATATAACCTCTTTGTTTCTCTCACCTCGTCCTCCCTGATCGTCCAATTTAACCTTTGTTTCTACCTCATTTGATATTGTCGTAAAGTCAATGCTGGCCTCCACACCCACGATATTCCCGCATCCTGCTTATCGTATTCACTGCATGACAGGGGCTAACCTCTGTATCCGCACGGCAGGCCACCAGCTTGCCAATGGGCAGCACAATAGCAGAAAACCTTAAATCTGGCACCAAAAATCGCACGATCTATCATGAACATCGCTTTAGTTATTGAAATATCAATATTAAAAGGCAGGATAACAGCAGAGTGTGCTGATTAAAAAATAGACGGGAAACGAGAGGAGATGCTCAATTCAACCACCCTACTGACGGCTCAGTAGGGTGCGTGCGTATCGTACTGTGGTCACACAGGGTGGGTTAAACATTCGCCCATCTGCATCCCAATGGCGCGCAGTATGTCACGACGCGTGATGATCCCAACTAATTTACCTTCATCGACGACCGGATACAGTTTAGGTTTGGTCGGTGCCATCATTTCGGCCAGTTTAATGATACTGTCTTCTGATTCTACCGCTAACGCGTTGGGCGTCATGCAATCTGAGACGGTGTGTGAGTCTTGACAGTGGTAGCTGTCTCGTAACAACTGCTGCAACATATCTTGCTCGGATATAAAGCCCACCAAACGCTTATTAGCATCAATGACTGGTCCTCCCGTTTGCTGGCTACGAAGTAACTTTTCGAGCGCACTAGACAACGGCATGTCCTGCGAGAATGTAACCGGTCGTTTGTTCATATAATCTTTGACTGTGATCGACTCCATGTCGCCTCCCCAAATCGTTATGACATTATCAGTCCACCCTTTAAGTGTCGTCTAAGTTGGCGAAATGTCTAAATCACTTTCAACAATTTTTGTTATCGGGCAGACCAATCATCAACACGTTGGCATCTTCAGCCAGGCTACCATCCGAGTAGCGGATAGAGTTTTCCGGTTTTTACTGCTCGATGGGCGTTATTAATGGTGCCATCTTGCGCCCATTTCGTGATCACGGGCCGAATAATTGTCTGGGTGGTTTCCCAGTTTTGCCCTGGTTTTACGGCATCGAGATATAACAGCTGCAACAGTAGGCTATCGAGTCCAGTCAGTAACTGCTGCGAGCTCTGATCGTTAAAAATAGACGGATAGACTCGGTTATCGTCATTGGGTAACCCCATGACTTGCGTCAACTCTTCCACCACGCACGCCACCAGCTTACCTTTTGATCGGGCGAGATCGACGGGGATCACCACCGCCGCATACTGAATTACCCCGTGTCTATCCACTTTAATGTTGGCAGCACATATCGCGTTCTCTAATGGCGAGACATCGTCCGTCGCAAACTGTTTGCGTGCATCGTCTAAAAAACGGGCATGATTAGTAAATACGATCGATAGATTGGCGCGTTCAGGCCTTTCGGTTGGGGTAAAGGCTACCCCAGTGATTGATTGCAAATGACTAAGATGGTACGCCACTAAATTATCATGTAGCTCACTGTTATTGATTGGATGGGCAATATGATACCGAATCGGCGCTTGCCACTTTCGGATGCCCTGCTCCCCTTCAATATATTCGCTTTTCATCGCTATTCGGTAAAAAGCGTCAAGGATATAACCAGGCGATTGCCACGCCTGATCACTCGCCTCGGCCGGAACGGTCCATAAACATCCTATCAACATCAAAGCCAGCCATCCTCGGCGATACACAGCATCACTCCTTTGTTTTCATTACGTTATCCAGCGTCGCTGCAAAAACAACAGAAAAATGGAAGCCAGGTACCATTTTTCTAGACAGATTTTGAACCGGATCGACACTATGACCCCAATCACATTTTACTCTAGCAATGGCTGTGGATAGTAACCAGGATCTTTCCTATCTAACGAGGATATTATGCGTAAAACGTTACTTGCCTTATTTATTCCACTTGCGTTGCCCGCTTATGCCGCCAATATTGTCGATGCGACCAGTATTGATTTGAGCGAAGCACTCGCACCTGAGCAATCTCGCAGTGCCATGGTGAATGGCTCTCCATTAAGTTACCAAGAGCAATCTCGCCTTAACATTGGTGACCAATCTCTGGTTCGCAAACAACAACTTCATTACGGTATTCCTGTTTATGGTTACTCGGTGGTTGAGAACACATCGGCACGCAATTTTGCGCCGGAGGTAAAAGGCGAGGTCGTCACCGGTATTGAGTCTGATATTGGCAGCACGCTGCCGATGTTGAATCAGCAACAGGCCATTGCCATTGCACAGGGCGAATCGACCCCAAATGCGCGGCAATTTAAGCAGCCAGATGCGAATACACAGTTGTTGATTTGGCTTGATGAGCAGCAAACTGCGCGCCTGGTGTATAAAGTCGACTATTTAGCCAGCGATAATGGCCATCCGTCACGCCCGATTAAAATTATCGATGCGAAATCCGGCACTGTTTTAGATAGCTGGGAAGGCATCGCTCACCTAGAAGCGAGTGGCCCAGGAGGGAACCAAAAAAGTGGTCGGTTTAACTTTGGTCCGAACACGCAGCTCGGTGGATTCCAGGTGAATAGTCGCTGCCAAATGAACAGCCCCGACGTGAAAACCATTAATATGAACAACCGTGAATGGGGCGGACAAGTTCATCAATTTAATTGCCCTCAAAATACCTATCGCCAAGTCAACGGCGCCTATGCCCCGATGAATGATGCGCAGTACTTTGGTCAGCAAGTTTTCAACATGTATCAAGATTGGTTAGGTGTTCGCCCTATTCGCCAGCAGCTCACAATGCGTGTTCACTATGGTCAAGGCTACGGTAATGCGTTTTGGGATGGTCGCCAGATGACATTTGGTGACGGAAATCGCAGCATGTACCCGCTTACCACTTGGGATGTGATTGCACACGAAGTCAGTCATGGTTTTACCGAGCAAAACTCTGGCTTAGAGTATCGCGGAATGTCTGGTGGCATGAATGAAGCCTTTTCAGATATCGCTGCCGCAGCGCTAGGCCAGTATGTATTCGGCGACTTTAACTGGAAAATGGGTGAAGATGTGATGAAGCATAGCGAAGCCATGCGTTATTTCATTAACCCCAGTAAAGACGGTCGCTCTATTGGTCACGTTGATCGTTACTATCAAGGCATTGATGTCCACTTAAGCTCGGGGATTTACAACAAAGCCTTTTATCATTTGGCCACCAGCGAACAGTGGAATATCAAAAAGGCCTTCCGCGCATTTGCAACTGCTAACCAACTTTACTGGCGTCCTAACGCGAGCTTCCAACAAGGCGCGAATGGGGTTTGCGAAGCAGCTAAAGATCTTAACTACCCTGCGGGGGCAGTGAGTCAGGCCTTTGCAGAAGTCGGTATCGAGATGCAAAACTGCCAAGGTGGCGGTGGCACACCGACGCCAGAGCCTGAGCCTGAACCACAACCCGAGCCGCAGCTAAAACCGCTCACCTTAGAGCAGCCCGTGCAAATTCAAGGTACAGCGGGAAGAGCACAGCAGTTTGTGGTTCAATCCGCACCACGCGGTACGGTTTGGCTACAAACCTATCGCGGCCAAGGCGATGTCGATTTATATGCCGCTGTCGGTCGCCCGGCAAGCGCGAATGATCATGACTGTCGTTCAACCAATTCGGGCAACGATGAGTATTGTGGCTTTAGCCAAGTTCAAGGCCAAGACATTTATGTCACGGTAACCAGTAATGGTAACTACACCACGAATGTCTTAGCCCGGGTTGATGACCGCGGTGTAGAAAAAAATCGCTGCGCCAATATGCCTAGCTGGAGTCAATACAATTATTACTCGGCCGGCGTACAGGTTCAGTATCAAGGACACTTTTTCCAAGCCTCACAAAACAATTGGGGCATTGATCCTATGTCCAACCAATGGGTTTGGCGCTACCAAGGTCGTTGCCAAGGCTAGTTTCCATGGCGGCTGGCATCATGCCAGCCGCTTCATTTGTCTGTTACTGATCATGCGCCCCATCCCTTGCCAGTGAAGCGATGACGTATTGTGATCCCCGCGCGATTCTCGCCGATAATGGTACCTATCTCTCGCATTACTGATTTATTACATCTATGTTAATGATTATTGGTAACAATTAAGTTATGGATAGATTGGATGCAAAAAAAGGTATTTCCCACTATCGGACGCTGGCATCACCTCGCGCTGCTCCTTCTCCTCATCCCTACCGCTGTCTGGGCCGCTGAGGTCAACACATCGTCGATTCATTACCCGACCATGCTCATGGGGCTGCTCGGAGGTCTTGCTCTGTTTTTATACGGCATGGATAAGATGTCCAATGCGCTTAAAAATGCCGCAGGGAGTCGACTCAAATCCTTGTTAGCGCGACTAACGACTAACCGGGTGGCTGGTGTATTCACAGGAGCCGGTGTGACCGCAACCATCCAGTCTTCCTCTGTCACCACAGTGCTATTAATTGGCTTTATTTCTGCAGGTTTGATGTCACTGACACAAGCAACAGGCGTGATCATGGGTGCCAATATTGGCACCACGGTAACGGCCCAGATTGTGGCCTTTAAAATCACCCAAGCCGCGTATCTGATGGTCGCTATTGGCTTTTTTATTCAATTTACCGCCAAGGCCGATAAAACCAAGCAATACGGCAAGATGCTGTTTGGCTTGGGTCTTATTTTTACGGGGATGAATATGATGAGTGAGGCGATGTCACCCCTGCGCGGCTATCAGCCATTTATTGATGCCATGGCCCAAATGCGAAACCCCTTCCTCGCTATCTTGCTTGCAGCCTTGTTTACTGCATTAGTACAATCCTCGTCGGCCACCACCGGGATTGTGATCGTATTAGCGGGACAAGGCTTTATTTCGTTGGAAAGTGGGATCGCACTTGCCATGGGGGCTAACGTCGGGACCTGCGTCACCGCATTATTGGCCGCCATCGGCAAATCTCGCGAAGCCAAGCAAACCGCCAGTGTTCATATTCTCTTTAACATTATTGGCGTATTCATTTGGTTGCCAATGATCAGCACGCTCAGTGATTGGAGTGTCGCGCTTTCGCCGATTCACCCTGATTTAACCGGCGTTGAACGATTAGGAGCTGAGCTCCCGCGTCAAATAGCGAATGCGAATACGTTATTTAACGTCGTGAATACGCTTATTATGCTGCCATTCGTGGGAGGATTTGTTTGGCTCGCAAAAAAAATCATACCGAAAACGCCTAAACCAACGATCAGCGAACGGCCGATTGTCGCACCGAAATATTTGTCGAAAGAACTATTGATGACGCCAGACATTGCTATGGACCAGGCACAGCTTGAGATAGGTCGCGTTGGGCGTAGAGTTTGCAACATGATGAATGCCCTACCGCCTCTAACCTCAAAACTGGCCACGCAGCAAGAGCAAAGCGCAGCCGTGGAGGCGCTGGGGAAAATAGAGACTCTAGAACAACAAGTAGATATTCTACATGGGCATATTTTGTTTTACTTAGGACGACTGCGTAAAGAGCCACTTTCACAGGTACAAAGTGATCGTCAAATCATGCTGATCAGTGTGACCGACCAACTCGAAAGCATTGCTGATCTGATTGAAGACACCTTAGTTCCCATCATGGATAAATCACTTCATGCGGAGATTAGCATCAGCCCTGAAATGCAATCAACGCTTGATGAAATCCAAGATAAGGTGACGCATGCGTTACTTGATAGCGTGAATGCGATTCGACGTGGGGATACGCAACGGGCTAAGCGGGTACTAAACACCAAACGTACCCTTAACGCGCTATTGGATAAAGTACTGGCTCATCAAGCAGAGCGTTTGGTCGAGCATAACCCCAATCGTCTTCAACTGTTTAGTATTGAAATGGAGTGGACCGAATCGCTCAAGCGCGTCTATACCGTGACCAAACGTATTGCCAAGTTGCACCTGCGTGAAAAAGAAACGTAATGATGAATAAGTAGCTGATAAGACAAACAAAGTGGAACTAAGCCCTAATATTTGGGCTTAATTCGCCAAAAATATCGAGAAAATCGTTATAAAAGCTCCGCCCAAATTAAACTAGGAGCTTGAAATGTCTTATGAATTTCCTTCCCGTCCCAAGCCTCTTTCGGCACTTATCGCGCTTGCCGCGCTAAGTAGCACCAGTGCATGGGCTAGCGAGTCATGCGAGGTCGCCGATTTAGCAGCCAGTGCTAGCCCTATCCAAGTGATTGCGAATGCAGATCGCAGCTGCTTTACAAGCTGGTACGATACCCAATCAAGCCGTTATGATTCCGTTTACCAAGAAGCCTTTGTCCGCAAAGTCGCTCAGCGACTAGAGCAAACCGTCACGCACTATCAAGGTCAAGCAACGCAAGCACGCCAAATCGCCAACCTCACTGAATATATTCGCGCAGCTTATTACGTCCGCTTTTATGGTGACACAGACCAAGCTGATTATTCTGATAAGCTTGACGAAGCATTGGCGCATACCATCGTCCAGTTTCTACAATCCCCTTTTGCAACCGAAGATGGCCGTGCGCAAACCGATGCATTACATGGCCTGACGTTGATGGCCGATAGCATTAAGCAATTACCACAAACCTTTAACCTACAACTGCGACTGCTGGAAAACCTGAATCAAGCGCGCTTACAAGAGCGTGGCTATGTCAACGCGCTGAACAATCTATTTGTTGCCATGGCAGGTCACCAATCGCGTCAAGCCTTCTACGATGTGCTTGCAGCTGACTTGTCTTTGATCGATCGTCTCTACCAGTTTGTCATTGATAATCCTCAGTTATCACAAACTGAAAACGGTGCTTTATTGGTGTCGAATACAGTCCGCGAGATGGGCCGATTACTCATGGCACCTCAGCCAAGTATCCGTGCACGGGTTCTAACCCACTACCGTGATCTTCTGCCTCGTTTTCCTCTGGGTGGCGCCAACGATGCCGTTTGGGTCGGACTGGTTGAAATGGTCGACGCGTTTGCCCCAGATAAAATGAAGGAGTTAGGCCTCATCGATGCCAAATCGACGTTAGCCACCAAAATCGTTCCCTATCGTTTTCAATGTGATGGTCCTGCCGTGATCCGCTCACAAAGCATGACACAAGCGCAGTCTCAACAAGCCTGTGAAAGCTTGCATCAAAAAGAAAACGCATTTCATCAAACTGTTCGCTCCGGTTATCAAGCGGTGGCTGATGATCTAAACGACAGTGTTGAAGTGGTGGTATTTGATAACCCGTCGGACTACAAAACCTATTCATCGTTCTTGTTTGGTAACTCGACCGATAACGGCGGCCAGTACTTAGAGGGCGACCCAGCAAGCCCTGACAACCAAGCTCGCTTTATTGCCTACCGCAATGACGAGGGTAAATCGCTCTCCATTTGGAACCTCGAACACGAGTACGTTCATTATCTTGATGGCCGTTTTAACATGTACGGCGACTTCAACGACGTGCTGCGTCATGGTCATACCGTGTGGTGGCTGGAAGGCTTTGCTGAATACATGGCTCATGGCGATGACTATGCCGAAGCAATTCACTTGGGCAAAGAAGGCGGTTATTCACTCAGTGACGTGTTTGCTACCACCTACCAACATGATGTTAATCGTGTGTATCGTTGGGGGTATTTGGCCGTACGCTTCTTATTTGAAAAGCACCCAGAAGCGGTAGATGCGTTGCTCGCAGCCGGGCGAACTGGACAATTTGAACAATGGGCAAGCTTAGCCAAAGAGTATGGTGAACAATATGGCCCCGCATTTTCGCAATGGCTGACGACGCTGGATAGTTCAGAGGGCGGCGAGCCTCCTCGTCCAGACCCAGACCCAGATCCTGAACCAGAGCCTGAGCCTGAGCCTGAGCCTGAGCACCCAGACGTTACAACCCTATCCCTGGGACAAACCGTCACCATTAGCGGGCAGGCATACAGTGAACATCTCTATCAGATCGACCTGAACCGTGCCGCCACTGCGCTTACCTTTAGCATCGCGGGCCAAGGCAATGCTGATCTCTACGTCGCCAAAGACCGCCAGGCGCACTATTATGACTTTGACACCACCGAGTGGAACCAAACCAGTAATGAAACCGTGACCCTGAACGATGTGGAGCCAGGCCGGTATACCTTAAGTGTCACCGGACGCGGAGACTTTACCGATGTCACTGTCGCGGTAAATGCGGAAGGCCAAGTCGATCCCGAGCCAACGCCAGAGCCGCAGCCTGAAACACCGACTGGCACCGATGATTTACGTCCGACTCAGCTCAACGTCGCCAGCCCCAACAGTATTAGCGTTTATCAACGTCGTTATCTGTATGCCGATGTACCTGAAGGTGCGACCAAAGCCCAAGTGTGGGTCATGGCAGACGGTGATGCAGGTGATTTGAACGTGTTTGCGGCTGAAGAGTATTGGCCAACGCAAGCGCAAAATCAGGCAGCCTCTGAAAGACCCGGCAGCAATCAATACATTGAGGTTGACTTACGCAACCAGCAAGGTTTGTACTTGCTACTCGCTGGCGACGGCAGCCGGAGCCAAACCGACGTTCGTGTTTACTTTCAATAGTAACTAAGTAACGATAATATTATCAAGCGCTACCCCAGGTGGCGCTTTTTTACGTCACCTAGAACTGCAACATCCGTCGTTTTGGGGTTGATAAGGAGATAAATAATGACCGAATGGGAAAGATGTGCCAAGGACTTGTGTTTGATGACAGCGATGGATCCATTGATATCAGGCGAGACCATGCCACACGAACCTTATTAGCATTCAATCAAAGCCTAGATACGACGACAAGAAAGCAACTGCTTACCACGTTATTACGTACCATCGGCGAAGGTTCGGTCATTCAACCTCCGTTCCATTGTGAGTTTGGCGAGACCATTGAGGTTGGCAGCAACACCTTAATCAACATGAATGTCACTATGCTGGATGGTGCACCGATCACGATTGGCAACCATGTGCTGATTGGCCCCAATACGCAGTTCTACACCCCTACCCACTCCCTCGACTATCAAAGCCGCCGCGCATGGGAGACATGGTGCCAACCCATTGTGGTAGAAGACGATGTGTGGATTGGCGGTAATGTGGTGATCTGTCAAGGAGTCACTATCGGGGCGCGCAGCGTCATCGCCGCCAATGCGGTAGTTAAACACGACGTGCCACCTGACAGTCTTTACGGCGGCACCCCTGCACGTTTCCTAAAGGCACTTAATGGCAATAGATAGAAAAATGAATCTGGCTAATCAATTAAGGCCGCACCTTTGGGAGCGACCTCTTTACTGACAGCTTGGTCTTCCTGCTTACTTCACAGGTTTGATGGTCAATTCGGCATTGTCGAAACCGAGGCTCGCAAGTTCATCGGAGTCAAAGTTAGAAATCAATTCTACCCCATTCGCTTCGCCCGTCGTGGTCATTGGCGAAATAGATCGCTTGACGCGAGAGGAAGCCGTTTGGCCAATCGGCTTTGCATGGCCAAGCTCAATGGTCCCTGCATACTGGGATTCCGCATAAAAATCACCCGACACGTAGGAATAGAAAGGACGTAAGCTCTTTCCTGTTGCCCACTGCATGCTTTCTAGGCCATACTTTTCAACCGCCCAGCTCCAGTCCCACCATTTCACTTCGCCAGGAATGTAGCGGTGATGCCATTGATATGCGATATCTGCAGACGGCTCACTACTACGTCCCATCGTAAAGGTGTGGTGTACTGTAGGACGATTTTCAGGGTGCGAGTGCCATGCGTTACCGCTCCAGCGCAAGAAGCCGTCAAAAGTCACGTCATAACTAATATCGGCGCCAAAGCGATACGGATAAGAAATGCTCGACCGATAAAGCTCGACGCGAATAGGTATCTCGGAGTTCGCCGGAACAAATGGACGTGCTTGTAACGTCACCTGCTCACTGCTCGAGCCACCATTGCTATTGGCAAAGCTTTGATTCGCCTCAAATGAAATAGTGAGCTTGGTATCGCCAACCAATGGCCATTTAAATTCGTTTTCTGTTTGTACTTTTTGCGCAAAACCATAGGTGTTGGTTTTCGACCAATTAGTGGCCTCATCGACTTTGAGATCAACGACCACTTGTTGAGGCTCGTCGAGGTTGTTGCGGGCGACAGCAGAAATCGTTTTGACTAACTGTTTATCGGACTCAACCACATCACCATGCCAGAAATCACTGTCATTTAAGGTATAAGCAAAGTTATCCACTTTGATGGTGGTTTTATCACCACAGCGGTAGCCATCACACCCGCCATCATTATTGCCCCGAATCAACCATTGATCACCGGAACGCCAAACGTTCATATCTTCACCGACGTAATCACTGTGATTACCACCTACCCATGCGTAACCCAGGTAATGCGCGAGATAGCTCAGCGGTTTGACAAATTCACTGCGATTATTGACCAGTGAATATTGGACATCGAGCTCAGTCCCTTCTGGTACGCTTTGAGCGGCGTAATCCGGAATATCGCCCTTATCATTGATGGGATAACACCATGTATCTTTCGTTTGACCGTAGTGTTTGATTTCACCGTTATAGCCGCTACCCATGATCGCCTTCGAGCCCAGCGATTTGCCATTTCCCCATGCGATCGTTCAAAAAGTGGCGGTGGGTACTCGCCTCGTCTGCCGTTAAGGGCCGATAGTTGGCCCGGCATTGGTCATCGCCTAAGGTATCAAGCACAATTTGGTCAGGATAGACTCTCGCCTGTGCAACTCCCGCACTGACGAGCACTGCGATGGTGGAGAGAGTCAAGGTTGTTGTACGTGAGATTGTCGCCATTTGACGTCTTCCTTTTGTTAGGTGTTATTAGAGTCTGCCAGCTATTCGAAAGCTGACCTTTTTGACCTTTCCATAGCCAACAATAAAAACAAAATGAAAAACGATGATTTAAATTCCCCTTATAGTTCATTACTTTAGGTTAAATTCATATTTATTCTCATAAAGTAAAACGTGATATGTATTCAGAACTAAAAATCACGCAAAACATAGCAAAAAATATATATTAGAGTTAAGGCTCTATTATTTGATTAAGGGTATCTATGAGAGGGAGTCTAAATAATAAGATGTCGCAAAACACACTCGAAAAGGCTCATAAAAATAAAGCAAATACTCTATTTTTATTCCTCAGCAAGAAATTGCTCAAGTTTACTAGTGGCATGCTTGATATTGAAAGGCGAATAGCGGATAAACACACTACGGTTGGTCTTTCTTGATACAAAAACCATCGTTGCTATCTTGTGCCTGTTTTCTACATATACAAGGCAATCACATTGACTGTGGCTCAAAAACTGCTCCATCGGAAAGTCAAGCCGTGTTTCTTGAGGGTAAAAAACATAAAGGCTACCGACACGTTTCTGTATTAGCCCGCCTCGCTGAACCACATCACTCCAACGCCAGCCATTGATTTTTCCTACCACAAACACGCTGCTCGCCACACAGGCAAATAACATCAACGCCATCATGACACACTGGCGTATCGGTTTACTCGATACTGCCTTATTGTCAGCATCATGCCTCGATTCAGCAGCAGAGAGACCCGTTACCGCATTCGTCGTGACGGGGGCTACCTTAGTTTGCTCTACGGTTGTTAGTGACTCGCCGACAGTCTTGGTTTCTACCATGCCAGCGACCATGCGATAGCCTTGCTTCGGCACGGTGATCACTAAGGTCGGGTCTGCGCTAATCGTCATTAAGCTTCGTCTTAGCGCACTGATCGATTTGGCTAACGATGTTTGACCAATGTATTCATTTCCCCACGCATAACAAATCAAGGTTTGCTTACACACGGTCTCAGGCGCATGCAACAGCAGGCATTCCAGTACCAAGGCTTCTCGGAAGCCAAGTCGAGTAGATTTGTGGTCTTGATGGAGTTTCCTAGCAACGGCATCGAAGTAAATCATAGGCTTTTTCTTTTGATTATAAAAAACTCAATAATTCATTGCGATAGTAAACGTTTTAATTAGAAACAAGATCACACTTTACATAAAAGTGAGATCCAATCTATTAATAGAAAAAATAATAACCACACTAAAAACAAGCCATTGAATGGATAAAAACGATAATAAATAGCCAAAAAGTGTCTATTCTCTATACAAAACAGACAAGTAAATCAGACAAATATTTTTCAATAATGTCAAATTACTGATTAATGAGAAAATTATCATTGTGGCACTTATTGTACAATCCGCTATATAATACTGAGTGTTTACTCAAAACAAGTTGGCTACAACAATGAAAAATATATATCGCGCATTACTCATGCTGGCGGCCATATTTTCCGCTTCAGCCTTCGCCGAAATCGGCCCCTATAAGGTGGTACTGATTCACGGTTTTCAGCCTGATCAACTACAAAGCCGCCCCGATCACGATCAAGTCGTGCAAGATGGCGCTAACTATTGGCAAGATTACTGGCTGCAGTACGCCGATGCACGTATAGATTGGCCAGCCAATGAGCGTATTGAAGGAAAAATCGCCTCAGATTACCTTTGGCCTGCGCTAAAAACCCTTTCAGAGCAAGAAACCTGTTTGTCCGGCTGCCTTTTAGTCACCCACTCTACCGGCGATTTGGTTGCACGCTACCTGTTAGATAATCAAGAAAATTGGCTGATTAACGCAGGTCTTGAGCCGCTCAATATTGTAGGGACTTTCGATTTTGCCGGTGCCGGTGGTGGTGTCGAAATGGCAGACATTGCTGTCAATGTGGCACAGGGAGGCGGTTGGCTTAATCACACAATGAAAAAAGCGGTATCGCTTTGGATGGGTCAGTTACCGAACAAAGACAATATTGGCGTTCTGAACGATTTAAAAGTCGCCAACGCACGCCAATTATCGAACTGGCCTGACAACCGTGTCCCTCGTATCCGCTTTGTTGGCAATGGCTCTGACTTCTTGGGGGCGACATCTCCCTTTATTCCAGGCAGTGATGACGGTGTGGTTGCCGCGCATTCTGCATGTGGCGCTGCCGATGTCGATGCATTTGATAGCTGTTCGACCGCGATTGAGTTCGATGGCAAGTTAGATTATGTCCATAAAGGAGTGAGACGCTTTATCCCCATGCACTACCCGTTGCTAATGGGGAATAAATACAGCCACCTCACGATCTTTAAGTCAGCGCATCGAGGTAAAGTTACCGCCACCGATCCAGAGCTCAAGCTTGGCGATCAATCACGCATCTCAGTTGAAACCTTTGATAAGGATGGTTGGTTTGGCAAAAAATATCGATATGTCCGTGATTCGGACCGTGACACATTGTCAGAGATCGTGTACGCCCTACCGCAATAAGCACAACACACTGTGACAAAATCGGCAAAGCTGCTTTTTTATGGTGAGGAAGCAGCTTGTCGGATTTCTTCACTTTTCTCACTCATGATAGTTTGTTCGTTACACGTTAATTAGGGGTTGCAATGACAAGACTGATCCTGGCAGTCACTCTGATAAGTGCTATCGGCATTACCGGCTATTTGTGGCTTGATACACCAGAACCAGCGTCTATGGCGCTGGCGACCAACACGATAGTGCGTACCAACGAACAGAGTGCGTCATCATTGAGCCAAACAACAGACGAAGAGGTCACAACGTTCGCACAACAAACCCAACCCACTGAGCCAGATATTGTACCGGTTAGCATGCGAAACTCGCTTAGCTACATTGCATCGGATTATGCAGAAAAAATCCAACATCCACCTTATTCAATGCCCATCGCCTCGCCGCAAAGCCCTTATTTGCACTGGAATCGGCATATCAGTACACCCGTTCCTATACTTGATGGCACCGAGAAAGCAGCGCTCAAATTAAGTCAATACCGCTATTTTTATCCCAAGCCGATCCAAGCGTCATTGGTTGCCTCTTTACCTGTTAATCAAACCGTCTTAGAGATTATTGATGTCAGGACCAACCAGGTGATTGAGACAAAGACCGTGTCGGGAGACACATGGCAGATTGAGCCAGACGAAAGCTGGCCGATGGAGTTACGTCTCAAGGCGATCCTAGACTTTGATTCTGGGCATGATGTGCTCACTGCCGATTTTAGGCTATATCAGCCGATTGCCCAGTTAGCGCAAATAAACCCCGTCTTTGGTCGTGATGCCGATATGATTATCCCTTTACAACTTAATGTCGATAAGGGCGGAATCTATCGTTTTCGCGCCAATCTGTTCACCCAAAACGACGAACCCGTTGCGTTTCTCACCACCAAAAAACGGCTTCAGGAAGGCGATCACACTGTTGAATTAAAAGCGTTTAAGCAAACGTTACTCGGCTTCGATAAGCAGTGGCAGCTAAAAAATATCGTGATTGAACGCATGTCAGGCTCCCCCGGCGAGCGAGCACAATTTGGTATCAGTCCGAAAGACACCTATTCATTGGGCGTCTTTGACATTGACCAATTGTCGGACACACCCTATCAAATGTCCGAGCAAGAGCGTATGCAACTCGAGTTTTTACAACACGCCGCGCGTTAGCGTTGAACACGATGACGATCTGGGTGGCTTATTGAGCATTCGCCCATTCGCGTGCCGTTGCAATACAGCGACGCACCACTTGGGCAGTATTCGTGCGTTGCCAAGCCAGCACCACTTGGCTACTCAAAGGCATCTGTGCCAGCGACAGCACAGACACGTGGTCGCTCAACTGGGTGGTTAGCGAAGCGGGAACCAAGGCCACGCCAAAACCCGCTGATACCATTGCGGTTGCGGAATGGAGTTGTGGCGCAAGCGATGCAGAAGATGGCGTCAATCCTGCGCTTTTTAATGCATCAGATAACGCGTCATGGAGCCCAGGCCCGATATCACGAGGGAAGAGAATGATCGGATCATTGCCGAGCTGTGACAACGTCACGCTGTGACATGTCGCGAGAGGATGGTCAGCCGCGACAACCAGTTTAAAGGGATCATCAAATAAGGCGGTATGCGCCACATGTTCACTGGCATAACAAGGCAAACGTAAGAAAGCTAAATCCACCTCTTGTTGACGAAGTGTCTCCACTAATGATGGCATGGGCTGCTCGACCGGCTGAAAATCGATATCGGGATGATGTTCTTGTAACCCTCGCACCAGCGCTAACACTTGTTGGCTGACGACCGTCGAGCTGGCAAAACCGAGGCGTATTTGATTACGTTCCCCGCGGGCAACCTGCTTTGTGCGCTGCACGGCTTGATCTAACTGACTGAGAATTTTTACCGCATCTTGATAAAGCACCGCCCCTGCTGGTGTTAACGACACACCTCGCGGTAGGCGCTCTAATAAGGGCACACCTATCTCTTGTTCTAGCTTTTTAATTTGCTGGCTCAGTGGCGGCTGAGCAATACCCAGTTTCTCAGCCGCGCGCGTAAAGTGCTGACACTCGGCCACTGTGACGAAATACCGTAAATACCTAAACTCCATCGTCATGCCTTAATGCTGCGCATTATCAACTATTTGGATTCAATATCTTACCACGTTTTCCATGTGCCATATCTTTTAGATATCAAAACCAACGTTATTTGTATTGGTGTCTCCTTCTTCAACCTCGCATCATCAAGACTCGGTTTTAACCTAACTGACTTCGGTTTATAAGGACGCTTTATGAGCACCCAAACCTGCCACTGCGCAGAACATGTCGCCGCCGCCTATCTCAAGCATCACCAACAAACAGGAGAAGGTGAGATTTATCAAACCTCATTGATGAGTGCCTTAATTGATGGCGTGTATGAGGGCGAGACCACCATGGCCGACCTGCTCGAGCATGGCGACTTTGGCCTAGGGACCTTTAACCAATTGGACGGTGAACTCATCGCCTTTGATCAGACGATTTTTCAACTACGCGGCGATGGTTCGGCAAGGCGCGCGGATCCTGAGCAAAAAACACCATTCGCCGTTATGACCTTTTTCAAACCAGACATTACACAACAGTTTGATCATCCCATGTCGCGCCAAGAGCTACACGACGTAATCGACACACTGGTACCAAGTGACAATCTGTTCTGTGCCGTTCGAATTGATGGTGCCTTCGAGCATGTGCGTACGCGCACCGTGCCCAAGCAAACACCGCCATACAAGCCCATGCTCGAGGCCATCGGTGCCCAGCCAGAATTTCGTTTTGATCACGTTAATGGCGTAATTGCTGGTTTCCGTAGCCCGCAATATACCCAGGGCATCAATGTCGCAGGCTATCACGAGCACTTTATCACTGACACTCGCGCAGGCGGCGGCCATGTCCAAGACTACGAGTTGGCATGCGGCACCTTGCAAATCGGCCGCGTCTCCAAGTTGGTGATTGACCTCCCCACCAATGCGGAATTTTTGGGCGCGAACTTAACACCAGACAATATTCACGCCGCTATCGAACAAGCAGAAAAATAATATCACCTCCCATAGGGAGCTAACCTCACGAGGAGCCCAACATGACAACAACAACGCATTGGGACACAGGCGCACAACTGGTCGCAACCCACTTAGAACGCCAAGGCGTCGAGTATATTTTTGGTATACCTGGCGCAAAAATTGATCGCCTCTTTGATGCGATTGAAGATACCAATATCAAAATGATCCCGGTCCGCCATGAGGCGAATGGCGCTTTTATGGCCGGTGTTATTGGCCGCTTAACCGGTAAAGCGGGCGTCACCATGGCAACGTCCGGCCCGGGCTGCACGAACCTGGTGACTGGACTGGCGACTGCTAATTCTGAAGGCGATCCTGTGGTTGCTTTAGGTGGTGCGGTGAAACGTGCCGATCAACAAAAACAAACCCACCAAAGCCTAGATACCGTCAGCATTTTCAATTCGGTTACCAAATACAGTGCCGAAGTCCAAGCCGGTTCAGCGACCTCTGAAATCCTTGCCAACGCTTTTCGTGCAGCGGAAAGCGGTCGCCCGGGCGCCGCGTTTGTCAGTTTACCTATGGATATTCTTAACCAACCGGTCGACAGTGGCGTGCTCGCGCCTTCATTCCCGGCACCATTAGGGATGGCTGATACGCGCTCTATCCGCGAAGCGGCCAACAAAATCAAAGCGGCGCATAATCCGGTATTCTTACTGGGGTTACAAGCCAGCCGTCCTGAAAATGCCGCAGCTATTCGCGCCCTACTCAATCGTACCCAGCTTCCCGTCATCGGGACCTACCAAGCCGCTGGTACCGTCGACATCACCTACTATCAGCGCTTTGCGGGTCGGGTCGGCTTATTTAATAATCAACCCGGTGATCTCTTGTTAGCGAACGCTGATCTGATCGTCACCATTGGTTTTGGCCCAATTGAATATGATCCAGAGCTTTGGAACACGCATCACACCGATATTATCCATATCGATGTGGCACCAGCAGAAATTGAGCACTATTACCGCCCTAGCGTGGAGCTCGTTGGCCAGATTGAGCCCACCCTTAATGCGCTCACCGAACAACTCGACCATCAATGGCTTATGCCCGCATCAACAGTTGATTTACTTGAAGAAGTGGCCCACCAGCGCCAAGCTATTCGAGCATACAGTCGTTCACACCAAGATTTTGCCATGCATCCACTGCATTTGATTAAAGCCATGCAGGATGTGATCACTCCAGACACCACCTTGTGCTTAGACATGGGCAGCTTCCATATTTGGATTGCGCGCTATCTTAATTGCTTCCGCTCTCGGCAATTATTGGTCTCTAATGGCCAACAAACCATGGGCGTCGCCTTGCCGTGGGGAATTGGCGCGAGCTTGCTCAACCCCGACCGTAAAGTGGTGTCCGTGTCCGGAGACGGTGGATTTATGCAATCGAGTATGGAGCTAGAAACGGCAGTGCGTCTCAAGTGTAACTTGCTGCACATCATCTGGGTCGATAACGCCTATAACATGGTGGAAATGCAGGAAGTTAAAAAGTACCAGCGTTATTCAGGGGTGAAATTTGGTCCGATTGATTTTAAAGCCTATGCCGAATCCTTTGGCGCCAAGGGCTATGCGGTCACACGACAAGAAGATTTAGTCACCCAACTTAAACAAGCCATAGATACTCAAGGCCCAGCTGTTATCGCCATTCCCGTGGACTACAGCGACAACTTTAAGCTGATGGCCCCCCGAGAAGCCGGCAGCATGGATCCGGTATTTGCTTAATTCAATAGACAAAAACGGAGAACACAATGAAAGGTATTAACCAAAAAGTGGCGTTAATTACTGGCGCAGCCAACGGTATTGGTGCAGCGATTACCGACCGCCTCTATCAAGAAGGTGCAAAGGTTGCGATTGCAGACTGGAACAAGACAGCTCTAGATGACACAGCAGCAAAATACGATGCTGATCGCGTCTTGAAACTCTCTGTCGATGTGTCAGATCCAAAAGCAGTAGAAGCAATGATACAAGACGTTGTTAACCACTTCGGGCAACTTGATATACTGATAAATAACGCAGGCGTGCATACTCCTGGCTCTGTTATTGACGGCACTCTAGCCGATTGGGAAAAAGTGTCTGGTGTTGATATTGATGGCGTAGTCTTTTGCGCAAAATATGCAATGCCTGAATTGATTAAAACAAAAGGCTCTATGGTAAACACGGCCTCCGTATCGGGTTTAGGCGGTGATTGGGGCGCTGCTTTTTACTGTGCTGCAAAAGGCGCTGTCGCGAATCTAACGCGTGCCATGGCACTGGACCACGGTTTACAAGGAGTACGTGTCAATGCGGTCTGTCCAAGCTTGGTTAAAACCAACATGACCAATGGCTGGCCTGACTCAGTTCGAGAAAAGTTTAATGAGCGTATCGCTCTGGGACGCCCAGCAGAACCAGAGGAAGTTGCCTCTGCCGTGGCATTTCTAGTCAGTGACGATGCGTCGTTTATCTCTGGTGTCAATTTGCCCGTAGACGGTGGTGCAACAGCATCAGACGGCCAACCCAAAATTGTCTAATCAACCACTCATAGTAGTCAAACGCCCGTATTATCGGGCGTTTTTTTAATGGCGCGCTACGACGAACAAGCGCGAGCTGTTAAGCCAGATGAAAATCAATCACAAACAACGGGGGACGCGCTGGGTAGATTTGCAAAATCAGCGCCTTCAGCTCGGTAAGCGACATCCCCTCTTGTTCAGCATGACGGGCATTAATGTCCTCGAACGCTAGCGGAGCAACGCTGTCGATCACAATGTCACATACATAATGATCAGTTTCTAGCTGATGTACCGCGACGCGCGAACCGGGTTGATAGTGACTTTCAGATTCATCGCGAATGGTGATGGTTTTAACACCGGCGGCCACCATGGGCGTTAAGGTGGAGAAAAAGGTGATTTTGGTCGGGGCAGTCATGTTGCTTTCTTCCAAAACTGTATTGGTCTATGGTGCGATACGATTAAAAACGCCCGCGAACACTTGCACGCGAGCGTTTCATGCCTTGCGACGTTACGCCATCATCGGCACCAATACAAGGGTGCCAATAATCACGGTAATTAACCCGCAGAGGACCGGCACCGAGGTGCGCTTAACCACCTCAAACGGGCTGAGTTTTGCCATCCCAGATGTCGCCACAATCACTCCAGACACCGGCGATATGGTTCGGCCTAAGTTAGAGGCTTGCAGCATAGGGATAATCAAAAATGCCGGATTGAGGCCCATTTTCGCTGCCAAAGACGGTGCTAATTCAACAAACGCATAGAAAGGTGCATTTCCAGAGCCAGTGGCAACAGCGGCTGCGACGGTGAGTAAAGTAAGCAGCATCATCAATGCAATACCGCCTGCCCCAGCGCTTTCTGCTAAGCCGAGTAAGTTGTCAATCGCACCAATTGACATAAGGCCTTGTGCAAATACCCCTGCAGCGACTAACAGCATCACCACGCCTTTAAAGGCATCCGCCATCCCTTCATAACACGCATCCAGATCTTCTAACGTTTTGCGACCATTAAAACGTTTGGTGGCGAAGTCGACGAGCGCACCTAAAAAGATAGAGAGCACCACAATGGTGTAGATATCTAGATAGAGGCCCGGAATGGTTTCACCGTTAAATAAAAACACCCCAATGATAGGCAGAAAAGGTAAGGCGGCGTAATAACCTGGCGCGTGAGTTTCTATCTCGGAGACGTCCACACGCTCCATCGGCGTGTTTTCTTTGTTATCCAAGTATTTATTCCAAAAGTACGCCGCGGCGGCCATCACAATAATCGCACAAATAGAGACCGGCAATACGGTTTCGACCGCAAACACGTGGAGCGGTAAGCCTGCTTTTTCCGCTGCAATCACCACATCTCCCGAGGTGGGTGAAAGTATAATCGCTGCAGGAGACGCGCACACTGCAGTCGCGGCGGGACGAGAAATGCCCATCGCAGTCATCATCGGGAATAAGGTAGCCATTAAAAGCACACCTAAGCCAGTTGCAGAGCTGACCGCCAGTGACATCAAACAAGCGACAATGTAGGCTGCAACCAACAACACATAAGGCGACTTGATCACCGACAACGGCTTAGAGAACTGCTTCACCACCACGTTGTTGGCACCAATATGCGACATATAGGCCGCAAAACCACACAGCAACATGATTTGCATCCCGAGGCCGCCACCACGGTATTGCAGCATGTATTTCACATATTCCAGCGAATCAGTAAAAAGATTGCCCGTCGACGTTAATTTAGCCGGCAGAACACTGTGCCCTAATATCCCTGTGATGATCAGTAATATAATCCCTGCGGTCAGCAAAGTGCTTGCAGGACGATAACCTTTGACAATGAAATAACCCACAGCCACGGTTACAACTAGCCCAATGAGAAGTTCTAGCATAATTCACTCCGCCAGATGGTAAAGATAAAAGAATTGGATGGAATTTACTCAGCTCACTGTACTAAAACCCTGCCTGTAGCACGACAACAACCAAGCCCTGACTTGATTTAAGACAAATAAAAAGCCGCCTATCAATGAAAGGCGGCTTGGTGATCACAATTTGTAACGATTAAATCATTGCTTAGCGACCAGATCAAAACGATCAGCGTTCATCACCTTCACCCACGCTGCAACAAAATCGTGCACAAACTTGGTTTGGTTATCATCTTGCGCGTAGAACTCTGCATAGGCGCGTAAAATGGCGTTAGAGCCAAACACTAAGTCGACGCGGCTCGCCGTCCACTTCACTGCCCCCGAATTACGCTCAATGATCTCATAGCGGTTACGGCCGACAGGTTTCCACTGATACGCCATGTCCGTCAGGTTGACGAAAAAGTCATGACTCAGCTCACCGACCCGATCGGTAAATACGCCTTCCGGGGCACTACCATAGTTGGTGCCAAGCACACGCATACCGCCCAGTAGTACTGTCATTTCAGGTGCGGTGAGTCCCATCAATTGGGCGCGATCAAGCAAGAGCTCTTCGGGCTGAACGTTGTAATCTTTTTTCAGCCAATTACGGAACCCATCTGCGACCGGCTCTAGTACTTCAAATGAATCCACATCAGTGTGCTCAAGCGTGGCATCACCACGGCCCGGCGCAAACGGTACGTCGACGACCACACCAGCCGCTTTTGCCGCTTCTTCGATGCCTTGGTTGCCTGCCAGCACGATGGTATCGGCCAAACTAATCTGGTGTTTCTGAGCAATATTACTCAGCACGTTGACTACCTTCGCCAGACGCTCCGGCTCGTTCCCCTGCCAGTCTTTTTGCGGTGCTAGGCGAATCCGCGCGCCGTTCGCCCCACCCCGCTTATCGGATTGGCGATAAGTCCGTGCGCTATCCCATGCGGTGGTCACTTTCTCTGCCAACGTCAGGTCACTATTGGCAATATCTGCTTTTACCGCTGCCACGTCATAATCGGTACGTCCTGCAGGCACGGGATCTTGCCAAATCAAATCCTCACTCGGCACATCTGGGCCGATGTAACGTGACTTGGGCCCCATATCGCGGTGCGTTAATTTAAACCAGGCTTTGGCAAAGACGTCTGCCAGGTAGTCAGGGTCTTGATAAAAGCGTTCAGAGATTTTGCGATAGGCCGGGTCCATTTTGAGTGCCATATCGGCATCGGTCATGATGGGGTTACGACGAATCGAGGGGTCTTCAACATCAACAGGTTTATCTTCTTCTTTGATGTCGATAGGCTCCCACTGCCAGGCACCCGCAGGGCTTTTCTTCAATTCCCACTCATAGTTAAACAGGAGATAAAAGTAGCCGTTATCCCATTGCGTGGGATGGGTAGTCCAAGCCCCTTCAATGCCACTGGTGACCGTATCGCGACCAATGCCACGCGCTTGGTGGTTGTTCCAGCCTAAGCCTTGCTCATCAACGTCGGCCGCTTCAGGCTCAGGTCCTAATACGCTCGCATCGCCATTGCCGTGACATTTACCCACGGTATGGCCACCGGCAGTTAGCGCGACGGTTTCTTCATCGTTCATCGCCATGCGCTCAAACGTGACACGCATATCATGGGCAGTTTTGAGCGGATCTGGGTTGCCATCTACCCCTTCAGGGTTAACATAAATCAGCCCCATCATCACTGCGGCAAGTGGATTTTCGAGATCGCGTGCGCCAGAGTAACGGCTGTTCTCTGCATCACTTGGGGCCAACCATTCTTTTTCTGCGCCCCAATAAGTATCCTTCTCTGGATGCCAAATGTCTTCACGCCCAAACGCAAACCCGTAGGTTTTTAGCCCCATCGATTCATACGCCAGCGTGCCCGCGAGCAAGATCAAATCTGCCCAACTAATTTTGTTGCCGTATTTTTTCTTAATCGGCCATAGAAGGCGACGGGCCTTATCGAGGTTGGCGTTATCCGGCCATGAGTTCAAAGGTGCAAAACGCTGGTTACCTGTTGCACCGCCACCGCGACCGTCAGCAATGCGATAGCTCCCTGCCGAGTGCCATGCCATGCGGATCATCAATCCGCCGTAATGTCCCCAATCTGCAGGCCACCAAGACTGACTGTCGGTAAGTAGCGACTTAACGTCATTTTTAAGTGCGTCAATATCGAGGGTTTTTAGGGCTGACGGGTAATCAAAATCGTTATCAAACGGCGTTGATTTTGTGTCGTGCTGATGAAGAATGTCGAGGTTAAGTGCATTGGGCCACCAGGTTTTGTGTGCCATCTCTTCCGATGTTGCGCCACCATGCATCACGGGGCATTGACCGCCCGACGTTGAGCGTTGCTGAGACATTGCTTTCTCCTTATGTTTTATCCATCAGTGCGAACGCTAAAACACCTGACTAGGCCGCACTGACGCTATCATTAGTTATTGCTAACTAAACATGAGTAACGTTAATAGACAATCACACAAAGTGCTAATCTGTTATGCCAATAATGTTAATAGCCAATAACTTATGAGCTGATGAGAGACGCGCTAACTCACATTCACCATGCCCATTCGCGATTTTGAAGCACCACACGATAACCATCCAGATCTTCAAAGGTGCAGCCGTCTTTATCCCAATAACTGTTATAACTCGAAACCGGTGTAAATCCGGCCGCTTCGATTTTTTTGCACGCCGCTTGCCATGCCGAGTGATCCGGCAAATAAAAAACCAATAAATTCTCTTGTGAGGGGGCTGGTCCAACATGGGTGCCGCGGTGGTGGGTAAACTCAAGGTGATAATTGTGATGCGGATGACCGATAATGGCACCATCAAAGTCATTGTGGCCAGAGAAGGTCCCGAGCAACTCAAAACCTAATCCTTCACAATACATATTCGTAATATCGGCTAAGTTATCAGTTGGCCGCGCAACCCGCATCACGGTATGTTTATCAATCATTATGTTGGCTCCTTTGGCTTAAAACGCCCGACTACTTGGCCAGGCGTTGCAAACAGATGCGGCGCATGTTGATGATGCATGTCACCAATTTGTACATTCAGGCAAAATTTACATCCAAGCCCTCAACCGAGGTACGCCCCACCTGCATCCTTGTCCTTCGTATCCTTTTGCGTGTTAGGCGATAAAAATCTGCCCCAACACGTAACCGAACGCACAGGCGCTCACCACACCAATTAAACCAACCGCCATGAATGAATGGTTGAAGTACCATTTACCGATTTTGGTGGTGCCAGATGCATCGAAATTCACGGTCGCAATATCAGAAGGATAGTTGGGGATAAAGAAGTACCCATACACCGCCGGCATAATACCGATAAGCAGTGCAGGGTCGAGCCCTAACCCAAGACCTACCGGCAACATCATCCGTGCGGTGGCAGCTTGTGAATTAACAACTACTGACACGATAAACAAGGCCAGAGCAAAAGACCATGGATACTGAGTGACCATATCCACAATTCCAGACTTAAACTGGGGCATCGCGTATTGGAAATAAGTATCTGACATCCAGGCAATCCCAAAAATAGCAATAGCCGCTACCATCCCAGATTTAAACACCACGCCATTGGGCACATTGCGCGGATCGGTTTGTGTCGCCAGTAGGATGATGCCGCCAAAGCAGAGCATCATCATTTGAATGACGACTGACATGCTGATGGCCTTACTCTCCCCTGCCACTGTGCGAATTTCTGGCCACATCGCGATAATCACAATGGTAACGATGGCACTAATGAACAATAACACCGCATTGCGCGCGGAACGGGGTAATACCTCATCTAACGAGGTCGCGGTGGTATTTTCGATACGCTCACGCCATTTCGGGTCTTGTAAGCGCGCTTGGTAATCCGGATCGTCATCCAGCTCTTTGCCGCGGCGCAAGCTGTACAGAGACATCAGCAAGGTACCAAACAAGGTGGCGGGTACGGTGACCAACAAAATCGAGACTAACGTAATGTCATGTTGAATATCGGCAAGCTGGGCAAGGTAATACACCACCGCAGCGGAGATAGGTGACGCCGTAATCGCGATTTGAGAAGCAACCGACGCTGCGGCCATGGGGCGCTCCGGACGAATACCATTTTTCAGCGCGACATCACCGATAATCGGCATAATGGAATACACCGCGTGACCGGTACCAAGCATAAAGGTCATGGCATAGGTGACAAACGGCGCAATCAAAGTGACGCGTTTTGGATTTTTACGCAATAATCGCTCGGCCACTTGCAGCATATACTTAAGGCCACCAGCCGCTTCTAAGATAGAGGCACAGGTGACGACCGCAAGAATAATCAGCATCACGGTTACGGGCGGTGACGTTGGCGGCATCTGGAAGATAAACACTTCTATGACCAAGCCGATTCCCGAGACCACGCCCAGCCCAATGCCCCCGTATCGGGAGCCGATATACAGCATTAGCAGTAAGAACAAGAACTCTAAATACAACATACCTTCACCTCTCTACACGATTACGCAGGCTGTTTTTGTTATCGCGTTTAATCTAAAACTTGTGTCATGCCCGCCAAATGGTGCCAATAGCCATTGCAATCGTGGTTGAGCGGTTGCGGCTGGGTGCCTGCTTGGTTAGCACGGAATTTGTCTACCCATTGCAAGGTGTCAAGCGACAGTGGGCTTAACCGCACCACGTCCACCAGCCCTTGCATCGACGGTAAATCGTTAACGAGATTGGCGCATTGCCCGGACTGGGTTTGAATGCCGTTCAGCACAAATACCGCTTGACCCTCTTGGGATTCCGTTAACCGTCCATTGGGGTATTTTAGGCAGCGCAGCTCGCAGTCATCTTTGGCACGGTTTTCTGAGCGCGCGGTAAAACAGCGTGCCGAATAAGCCAGTGGCAAGTAACCATAGCCAGTGACCTCCACCTCAAACTGGTCGCGAATACCCAGTGCATCACAGCCGTTCAACATATTCACCAACCAATCGCGCGAAAGCTCCACCGGCATCACCCAGCGTGTCATGCCTAAGTCGACAAATTGCTTTAATGTTTGCGGGTTATAGCAGTTGATGGCCGCCCCCACCACAAAGGGCTGCCGACGCTCGCTTAAAAATTGCACCGCGCTCAGGTCATTCGCTTCAATGCGAATATCATCATTATCACAGTAGCGTTTTAGCATGGTCAGCTCTGAGGGCGCTTCAATCAGCGCCATGGTCGAGAGCACCACTTGTTTACCAGACTCAGCCAGCTCACGCGCGAGCCCGATCCAGTCTTTGGTTTTCAGCTCTCGCCGCTTAGCACAGACGGTTTCGCCGAGATAAATCACATCGGCTTGGCTGTCTGCCGCCGCTTGATAAAAGGCTTCAACCTCAGCCTTGGGCCAGTAATACAGGATTGGCCCGAGAGAAAATTGCATCATAACTCCTTATTGCCACTTGCGATGGTAAGCACCCAAACTGGTTTGCACCCCTTCAGAAAGGCTATCGAGCGAATGCGCCCAATCCGGTGCAATATCAAACGCCTCGGGGTTTGCGACACAGCGATCAATCGCTTGACGCCATACCCGTGCAACTTGCTCCACATATGCAGGGCTGCGCTGACGACCTTCGATTTTGACCGATTTGATCCCGGCGCGATAAAGCTCAGGCAGGACACTTAAGGTGTTCAAACTGGTGGGCTCTTCCAGTGCGTGATAGCGGTTGCCGTCGACACAGAAACGGCCTTTGCAGAGGGTGGGATACCCCGCTTTTTCGTCGGCTTGATACCGATCAATCAAGACACCATTTAAGCGCGACTCCAGCCCTTGCTCAGTATCTTGCCAGCGCACGAATGCCGCCGGTGAGCAAGCGCCCACGGTATTGGGCGACTGGCCGGTAAGATAAGACGATAAATAGCAGCGCCCTTCGGCCATAATGCACAGGCTGCCGAAGGCAAATACCTCTAAGTCAACATCGGTATCGCGTGCTAGTTGTTTAACCTGATGAATAGACAGCACCCGCGGCAATACCACTCGCTTAACGCCATATTGCTGCTGATAGAAACGGATCGCCCCAGCGTTAGTGGCGGATGCTTGGACAGAAAGGTGTATATCCAAATCGGGATAGGTGTTGGCGGCGTAATCTAAACAGGCCATATCAGCAAGGATCAGTGCATCAGCGCCATTTCCGGCGGCGCTATCAATGGCATATTGCCAGCGGCGCCAACCATCGGGGTGAGCAAAGGTGTTAATGGCAACGTGCAAGTCTTTGCCGTGGTCATGCACATACTGACTGGCACGCTGCAATTTGCTGTCGGTGAAGTTCAGCCCAGCAAAATGGCGCGCATTGGTATCATCTTTTAAGCCGACATACACCGCATCGGCGCCATGCTCGATCGCTTTTTTAACCGCCGGAATATTGCCCGCCGGACAAAGGAGCTCCATAACATTGCATTCCATTTTATGATTGTCCGGCTAAGATAAGGGCGTTGCCAGTGTGGGGGGTTGATATGTATCAAGCTCACTTCCCCATGAGGATAAAAATCGCGATAAATGACGCTGTTGCCACAAAAATCCTCCTCATTTTTGACTCGGATCCAATGGCAGCGCCTCCTACCTCGCTACTCTAGTGGCACTCAACCATTGGCACCAAAGGAAAGCCAAATGCTCGTTAACCCAATCACACAACAACCCCTTGCTCTGCCACTGCCTCAGCCCAATCTGATTACACCAGGCCTAAAAGCGATCACTCAGTTACCACAAGGGCTACAGGCCCAGGTGTTGACTAAATTGATGAATACCGCTTTTACCGTGCCGCTGGCGGAGGAAGAGTTCGACTTTCTTGCTGGCCGTACCATTCGCATTGGTTTGCGCGATCTCAACGCCAATTGGTTCGTGTCACTGAACGAAAGCAACCAATTATTAGTGGGTTTATCGGGGGAAGAAGACGCCAGTATCGAGGGAGATTGGTTAGCGTTTTTAAAAATGGCTACTCACTATTGCGATCCGGATACGCTGTTTTTCCAGCGTCAACTCAGTATCAGTGGTGATACCGAACTTGGGCTGCATGTGAAAAACCTGCTTGATAGCCTCGAAATCGACACCCTACCCAAGCCGCTGGCACGCTCACTGACGTTAAGCCATCACTACCTCACTAAACTCGCGTTGTAGTGCACAAGCTGATGCGAGCTCATTGCCCAGCGTGCTCACCCGCCAACCAAGCTTGCGTGAGTGAGACCGTCTGGGCATCAAAATCAATACAGGCTTGAGCCCCCAAAGGTATGGTTAACATCGGATGCGTATGGCAACTGTCAAAACCATCAACCACAGCGAGCGGCTGGCCATCGAGTATTTCTTCAAGAACATCATAGGTTGAACGTCCCGTTCCTTTGTCATCAAACAGCTCGTGTTTACCAAGTAACACCGCACCTACCGTATCAAACACTCCGGCCAGTTTTAGGTGTGCGAGTGAGCGCTCAACCGTGGCAATATCCAACAAAGAGTCCTCAATCAGCAGAATATCGCCTGTTTCAATCGCTGGCATATAAGGCGTTCCCCAAATCCCATTCAGCGTATTGAGATTGCCACCGATAATACGCCCATTTACCTGACCTTTACCCATAAATTGCCATGCATTCTCATAGGTCAGTTTTGCCTCTGTCTGTTCACCCCAATCAATCATGACATCCGTCCATTGGGCAGGCATCTTATAGGTCATCGGCAGCGTTACATTCTCAGTTGTTACGGCTCGAAACGCGTCAAAGGTTTCATCGACCAATGGCGGGAACTCCCCTAAAGACGCCACTAAGGCTGGTCCATAAAAGGTGATTAATCCCGTTTTGGCATAGATACCGAGCAGTAAAGCAGTGAGGTCCGAATAACCCACGATAATCTTAGGATCATCAACCAAAGCGGCATAATCGATATAGGGAAGCAAAGCATTGCTGTTCATTCCACCAATCGTGGACATGATGCAGCGCACATTCGGATCACGGATCAACTGGTTGAGCTCTTCCGCACGCGCCTTGATCGAGGCTGAGCGATAGTGATCCGATTGCCCTGTCAGTGCCCCCGCCTTAAGGTCAAAGCCTTGTGCTTTGACATAGCCCATCGCGCGTTCAAACCTTTGCGGAGCAAATACGGTGGCAGGTGATGATGGCGAGAAAAAGCCAATTGTCTCGCCTTTTTTAAGAGGTGGTGGCAGTAACATGTTGTCTTCCTTGATATTTAATACATCTACGATTAAATCAAACAGTAGAGACAATCACAATCCTTCGATAAAACCGCAGCAGTCAAACTGTCATCGTTCGGGTGCGATACCACTTGACGGTGACAGGTGCGAGCTCTTTTAACGCGTTACGTACCATGATGAACGGCACTTTGATAAAGTAGAACGACATCAATACCATCATCATAGGGTCCGCATAAACCGCATAATCCGACCAAGGTGAATGCGCCACTAACCAAGCACCTAAAAAGCCTAAGGTGACTGCGAGACTTAATAAGGTGTCCATTTGCCACTGGCGCGATTCCGCCTCCACCAACTGGCTTTGCCCTGCTTGATTTTTACGCGCAATCATCCACCATCCGTAACCGCAACCCACCACGTTGACGATACCAAATAACACCGCCAATGACGGATTAACCGCACGTCCGCCCTCGACCAAGGATGATACCGCTTCGTAAAGGGAATAACTCACCAACAGCATAATCACGGCACCTTTAATGGCGACAACAAGCGGAGTGAGCAGCGCACGTGTGATCGGCCTTGCATAGCGCGAGTGGATATACCATGACGCGCCCAGTGACAACAAAGTTAACACTAGGCTAATCAACGAGTAGATACCGTCGAACATAATCACTAAAGAGCCAGCAAACCACCCTACGGCCAGGCCGGTGATGGCAAACCCTAATGCTAAAAGGGCTGAAAACACTAAGACTGACTTTTCATTGATCACGTTTTGAGGAGACATAAAACACCAAAAGTAGAAAACACGCACACATTCTTGGTGCTACTGCGCCGCTTTACAAATGCGAACTTGCTGGTGTTTTCATCATCCCGTTAGGTGGAAAATGAAAGGCATTTAATTTCAATAATTTATAACAAAAATCAACTGTCAGTATTTTTGACACTCAGTGTCCTAAACACATTTTAGTTATGAGATAGCGCAAAATCGCATTTTGCTCTTATATAACTATTGCGCATACTAAGCGCACATTTAGATTCTTTATGGACTAAGAAGATGAGGAAAGGTATTTTGCTTGCTGCCATTACCTTGCAGCTTTTTCTCGCAGTGACCAGCACGGGATGGTGGCAGTTTGCTGCGGCACTCAGTGCTTTTTTATTGGTCGCGGTACTCCGTTTGCCTCAGGACACACCGCACGAGTGATCCTGAAGCAAAACCGGACAACTAAGCAACAAAGAGCAGCCAAGCAAGCGACGAGCAAGAGATAATCACCCATAGCGCAATGCCAAAAAACAGGGGCTTGGGGCCTGCGGCACGTAGCTGGGCAATAGAGATACTGCAGCCTATCAAGAACAAGCACACCACCAACACTTGCTTAGCCACCGCGAAAATCACATCGTAAATCGGTTGTGCTTGCACAAACACATCACTGATGCCGATAGCTAAGCAATAAAAGACAATAAAAAATGGAATAGTGATTTTTTTGGCGTGACTACGAAACATCAGTGCACTGACAAAGGCGACAGGCACAATCCATAACGCACGTGCAAGCTTGAGTGTCGTGGCGGTGGTTAATGCTTGCTCACCATAGGCAGACGCCGCCCCCACCACCGATGATGTATCGTGAATCGCGATCGCCGCCCAAGTCCCAAAGGTATGCTGATCAAGCCCTAACGCATGCCCAATCATCGGAAATACAAACAGGGCTAGCGAGTTCAGTACAAACACGGTGCCCAGCGCGAGGCCAATTTGTTCATCATCGGCATTGATGGCGGGCGAGACGGCCGCGATGGCACTGCCGCCACAAATAGCTGTTCCCGAGGCAATTAAATGACCCGTTTTTCGATCCAACCCGATCAGCTTGGCCAGTATCGTGCCAAACACCAGAGTGCCCGTAATGGTGGCAATAATCAGCCCTATCCCGTCGCCGGTAACCGCCAACGCCTCTTGCAAAGGAATACCAAACCCCAGTCCAACGATAGAGTACGCGAGGAGCTTTTTAGTGATCTTAGTGAGCGGTAATCCGCTGGGTACCCCGCCCAAAGACGTAAGTAAAAAACCGAGTACTAAAGCGATGGGCGAAGTGACCCAGGGGGTTAAGCACGCGAGGACCGCGAGAGAAAAAGGCAGATAACGAAGATAGGCAGTCATAATTAGGCTCGATGACAATAAGTGGGCTAGATGAAAATAAGTAGGCTCGATGACAATCAGCCGGGTTGATGAAATCAAGTGCAAGCATTCTAGCGCTATGTGTGCGATCAGAAAATCTTAAACTTTTTCGAGTCAGTTAAAAACGCCCGAAAAAGCAGCCTAAGACAATGATATAAATCACTTTTAATAGACGATTTAGAAATTAAACAAGATCTAGAAATCAAACAAATAGTTAGTAATGCTATCGTTCAGCCATTGGATCCCAGGGTGTTCGGCCATACCAGACGCCGTAAACAGGCAATAATCTTCTTGCGTGAGGCCGTAAGTATGCTTGATCACAGCCAAGCGCTGCTCGCGGAGGTGTTTGCGGATCAGCGGCTCAGGTAGCACGCCCCATGCCTCTTCTTGCAAAATGGTATTGAGCATATATTCAAAGCTAGAAAAGCCAATATAGCGGCGTGAGAAGGGTTGAAGCTCGGGATTGTCTTTTTCGTTGAGGTAGACCATTACCGCTTGCATGGCGTTACGTAGTTGATCATCACTGACCCGACGTAGTCGACTCAACGGATGCTCACTGTTACATACAGACATCATGCGAATTTTACCCAGCGGTTGGTAGTTGATACGTGGGTCGTCAATACGCTCGTAATCGACCCCAAACGCAAAGTCGACTTGTTGGGTTTCAACCAAGTTGGCCAAATCACCGCTCGAGGCCAGCACAAGGTTAAAGGAGGTCGCGGTAAAGCGCTTGTTAAGCTGATGGGCCCAATCCTGCCAAAGTTGATCGGGAATGGCATCATCACGCGCGATCCATACTTCGGCATTAAATCCCGCGTTCGCTTGCTCGCAAGTACGGCGAATACGCGCCGCCGTGACCGATATGCTCTCGAAATCTTTGTACACAGCTTTGCCGATTTCCGACAGTGTTAGACGGTTACCGGTGCGATAGAACAATTCGGCGTTAAGTGATTGTTCTAGCGCTTTAATCGCCATACTTAAACGTGAGCGATTCACATCCAGTTGACGTGCTGCTTCAGACACTGATCCGGTGTCTGCCACTGCACAAAACGCATCAATTTGGGTTAGATTCATGCCGCCCTCCTCGCGCTATCCTACCGGAGCACGGCAAAGACACAAGCAATAAAGGCGTTAGCATTTGTGTGTGACACCTCGTATAGTTACTTGCTCAACCCATTAAAAGCACTGACTTTTTTGGTTAACTCCTTCATGCGTTGATCAAAGCTGGTCACTGCTTGTTCACTTTGTTCAAATACCTCTTGGGTGCGACTTCCCTGCTGCGCTAACTCTTCAATACTTTGATTAATCTCATTCACGGCGCTGCTTTGTCGATTAGCACCATCAGCGATCCGCGCATTGTGCTCAAATAATTTTTGTAGGTTGCTATCCAAGGTGTCCATATTCGCAACCGCTTTTTGGTGAGTATCAAGACTATTCTGACTATCTTGGCTCACTTGATTAATTTGTCCGGTTACATTGTCGGATGCAGCACGAAGCTGATTGATGATTTCTTGGATCTCACTGGTCGACTCACCGGTACGTTGTGACAGCGAGCGCACTTCATCAGCAACCACCGCAAAGCCGCGGCCATGTTCCCCCGCGCGTGCGGCTTCTATCGCCGCGTTAAGTGCCAGTAAATTGGTTTGTTCGGAAATGGCACTAATCACTTCAAGCACTCGAAGAATATTCTCAATATGGTGATTGAGCTCATCCAAGCTAGTTTGGCTCGAGGTCATGTTTTCACCCAGTTGCTCAATATGCCGCAAACTGGTATGCATACCACTTAAGGCCTCTTTAAGCGCCGCATTCCCAGCTTGGGACAGCTCGCCGGCGTGATTTGCCGAATCCGTCACCTCAGTGGTAATTTCAGTAATATCTTGGCTGGCCGCAGAGATAGTTTGCAGCGATTGTTGCTGCACCATCCCTGCCTGATTCACTTCGTGGGCTTGTTGTTTTAGTACCCCAAATGCGGATTGCGACTCGTCAACGGTATGGTTCACTGCCTGCAATGCGTCACGAATACGCGCTAATAGACCGTTAATTTTATTGGCAAGACGTCCGACTTCGGCTTGATCTTTTACTGATATCTGATGACCCAAATCGAGTTTATTGGCAATTTCATCGACTTCAGTTGAGAGTTGCTTGATCGGTTGGGTCAAATTACTGATCACCCAGTGCGTGACAAGCAACGCAATGGCAATAAACACCAAGGTTACTAACAAAGACTGGATAAACTGATTCAAGATGGGTTCCGTTATTTGTGCTTTAGGGATTTCAACCACCACAAAGCGATCTAAGTCTGCTAGCCAGTAAGATCCAACAAAAAATGCTTTATCATCAATAGTTACTTCGCTAATAACCGGTTTATTGGCTCCTTTCGTCACCGCTTGCTGAAAGCGATTGGCGTTGTCTGCATTCAGTGCGGAGTCCGTTGGTGCCACCTCTACGCTGCCGTCGCGCGCGGCTAACATCGCACGCCCTTGCTCTCCAATGCGAAAACCCTGCACGAGATTAACCAAACTGCTGACATTAAAGCCGACACCCGCCACCACATAAGGCTGACCGGTAGCAGCGTTGACAGGGACACTCCGATAATTAATAAAAATCACATACTCGCTGTTATTCACATCGCGATTCATGTTCAGCTCATAAGGTTGATTTTTATTCAAAAAATTGGGGTAGAAATCACGATAAGGGTAGGTCTGCATCGAGCTGCTCCGATGCTCACCATCATAGGTAAAAATATACTTGCCTTGCTCTGTGTCTATCGTCGCAAACGCATTATCTGCACCAAGACGCGTTTTTGCGTTGGAAAGTGCCTGATGAATTGGCGCGAGATTAGATAAGTCTCCGCCATTATCCACCCAATCGATTAGCCCCGAATGGTGAGCAAGAAAGTTAGAGCCCGTAATTGCTGGCTGCAGTTCATTACTGATCTCAAATGCCAACCCACGTAACTGACTAGGCAGAATGATATTTTTTAAATCATCAAGCTGTTTGTTTGCTGATAACATCGCTTGTTGCACCATCGCAATCAGCGTGCTGAGCACTAAAATGGTTGAGAGAACGATATAAATCCGCTTTCTGATTGAAAGAGTTTGCCAACGCATACACTGTCCCTTTTTATTATCACTACTAACCAACATATCAATATTAGTCAGCAATCTAGACAGCGGTGCCGATTATGATAGAAAAAATAGAATATATCGCTTAATGAGCGTATGAGGCTTCTTTTTGACTAGTTTATGGGAGAAAATGGAGCAATAAGGAACGATAAAAGCGAATAAGAAGCACAATTAATGGCCTAACAACATCATGGCAATACAGCTGATTTGTTGCTTAATATGAATGAGTGCTTCGATAAAAAAGAAATGGAACTTGGAAGGGATGTGACATGATGATGTCACAGGCTATGAGTGCTATGGTGCCCCGGGCCGGACTTGAACCGGCACAACGCGAACGTCGAGGGATTTTAAATCCCTTGTGTCTACCAATTCCACCACCGGGGCGCACCTCATAGACGCGGTCTAATTTAATGATTTGCCAATATAAATCAATCTTTTTTTTCTTGTGCCGTGTCAAGTGTAGACAATTCACCCAAGCCGGTTAAATTTCACTCACTTTACGTTTAACTTAGCCAATACATCTTTGACATAGGGTGCTTTATGCTTCACATAAACATCTTGATCGCGCACTCCTTGGGCTAGTATTGCATGTTTGGTGTTTTCGTACTTAATCCGGACATCTGGGTTGTCGAGCAAGTGTTGCTTGTACGCGAGTTGGCGATGATACTCTTCACTGTCTTTTTCAATCACATGTGCATGTATCAAAAAGCGTTCACCTTGATAAGTCACTGACGCATCTTTACGAGGACGGTGCGCTGGAAAAGGCTGATCACTGTGCTGATCTTGGAAGCCTAACGCGTAGAGGTGATCCACAGCGTTCTCGCGCTCTCCCGGATAATACAGAATCGATAAATCAATGATCCCTTTACCGCCAACTTTGGCAGACGTTGAACCAAAATGCAGCACATCAATGCGAGATGTAGAAATATGGGTAGAGAGCGCTTGGGCCACGTCCAAGTAGATTGATCTCCATGGGAAGAAGTTGGCGTCGATTAATTGGTAAGGCTCGAGTGTGATCATAATGTACCTTAGCGAAGAAAGAAAAGCCGATGAACGCTTGTAACTTGGCACCGGAGCCTCACGAGTCACTGTGCCAAGCTACTCGCGTATAGTACCATCGGCATTCGTACACACAAATCATCCCACTGTGCCATATGTACCTTCAGCCTAGGGCGAATTAGAACCATCTTGGTTGCTGTCTAGTGCTGTTTATAAGGTGCAGAACACCCTGGTTCGCTGCATGGTAGTTCCCTTGAGCCGTTAGCTTTGGAATCCTGCCGCTTGCATCAAGACCCTAAATAACCAAGAAACAGCTCCGAGCGCAGCTACGCTTGCTACCCAGATGCCGACCAACCAAAGCCATCGCTGCCAAGTGGGTTTTGTGGTGTCAGCCATTAGTGATAAGCCTCATCGGGATTCACTTTGCCGCTAAATACGCGGTAACTCCAGTAGGTGTACATCAAAATAACAGGGATGATAAACACCGCGCCGACTAGCATAAACTGCAAGCTTTGTTGTGGTGAGGCTGCCTGCCAGATCGTAATGCTGGGTGGAATAATGTGCGGCCAAATGCTAATTCCTAGGCCAATAAATCCGAGTAAAGTAATACACAACGCCATTAAAAAAGGACGGTGATGGGCATGCTCAGGACGCGCACGCCATAACCGCAACAAACAAAAAGCGGTAAAAAGAGGAACCGGTGAGAGCGCAAAAAGGTTCGGCATACTAAACCAACGGTCTGCAATCCCCGGATACGCCAACGGTGTCCAAACACTTACTATCGCGATGCATAATGCCATCAGCGCCACTAATCGACGGCTCAGATGATACATACGCAGTTGTAGTTGGTGTTCAGTTTTCATGATGAGCCAAGTGGCACCCAATAGGCCATAAGCAATGACTAACCCAACACCACAGAAAATCGGAAACGGAGCCAGCCAATCGAGTCCGCCGCCGGCAAAGGCGCGCCCTTCAACGGGAAAGCCTTCAATCACAGCACCAACGGTTACCCCTTGAAAGAAGGTGGCAAAAATAGACCCAGCCATAAAGGCGGTATCCCAAAAGCCATGATGCCCAGGTAATGCCTTGAAACGGAACTCAAACGCCACGCCGCGAAAAATGAGCGCCACCAGCATCAAGGTCAGCGGAATCGTCAATGCGTCAACAATGACCGCATACGCCAACGGGAAGGCACCAAATAGTGCGGCGCCTCCCAGAACCAGCCAGGTTTCATTACCATCCCACACGGGTGCTACACTATTCACCATCAAGTCGCGCTCTTCTCGATAACTGACAAACGGCATCAGAATCCCGATACCCAGATCAAACCCGTCCATCACGATGTACATCAAGGTAGCAAACACGATAATGCCAAACCAAATCATTGCTAAATCCATGTTTCCCCCTTACACACGGCCAGAGACAGTTAACGGTTCATGGGGCGTGTCATCATGTTGATCCGGGCCTAATTTAATTTGATGGATCATATAGATATACCCCAACCCAAAGACTAAGCCATACACAACAAAGAAGCTGATCAAGCTGATACTCATATGCAAATCACCGTGCGCAGAGACCGCATCCTGGGTGCGTAGCAGACCATGCACAACCCAAGGTTGGCGTCCGACCTCGGTGGTCACCCAGCCGGAAAGAATGGCGATTAGGCCTGCTGGCCCCATATAGAACGCGAAACGAAGCAATCCCTGATGTTCAAACAGGTGTCCTTTATAGCGCTGCCACGCCCCTAATATGCCAAGCGTGATCATCAATAGCCCTAAACCCACCATCAGGCGAAAAGCCCAGAAAACTACCGGGGAGTTAGGCCGGTCTTCAGTAAGAAATTCTTTTAGCGCAGGAATTTGCTCGGTCAAACTATGCTGTAAGATCAGACTGCCCAGATAGGGGATTTCCACTTTATAGTGGGTGGTTTCATCTTCCATATCCGGCAGGCCAAACAAAATGAGAGGCGTGGGTTCTCCATGACTGTTGTCCCAATGCCCTTCCATCGCTGCAATCTTAGCGGGCTGATATTCCAAGGTATTCAAGCCGTGTAAATCTCCGATAAAGGCTTGAATGGGCGCGGTGAATAACAGCATCCACATCGACATCGAAAACATCCGCTTCACGGCTGGGCTGCGCTGCCCTTTGAGCAGGTGCCACGCCGCCGACGCGCCAACAAATAACGCACTGGATAAAAACGCGGCCACCACCATGTGCGCCAAGCGATAAGGGAAAGAAGGATTAAACACCACCGAGAACCAGTCCACAGGGACAACTTGGCCATTAACCACTTCATGTCCTTGCGGGGTATGCATCCAACTGTTGGAGGCCAAAATCCAAAAGGCGGAGATCACGGTGCCCAGCGCCACCATAGAGGTCGCAAAAAAGTGCAAACGATCACCGACACGCTGCCAACCGAAAAGCATGACCCCTAGAAAGCCAGCTTCAAGAAAGAAGGCGGTTAGCACCTCATAGGTCAGCAGTGGGCCGGTGATGCTGCCCGCAAATTCCGAGAAGCCACTCCAGTTCGTGCCAAATTGGTACGCCATGACCAACCCAGACACCACGCCCATCCCGAAATTTATTGCGAAGATTTTCGACCAGAAAAGGTAAAGCGTTTTATACTCACGCTCGCGCGTTTTAAGCCACAACCCCTCGAGCACCGCGAGATAGCAGGCGAGACCAATGGTAATCGCGGGGAAAATAATGTGAAAAGAAACCGTAAACGCAAATTGAATACGGGCCAACATAAATGCATCAAGACCAAACATACGTGAAGTCCACTTTAGTGATTAGACTAACGCGCATGGTAGAAGCCCACGATCAATGTGCCCATATACAGACGAATCAGATTAAACTATAACAGTCTACTTTATGCAGTGTTATAGTCTCAGTAAGTCAGTCGTCCCTATGGTGAAAACATGTCTAAGTATCAACAGCTTAGTGAACAGATAAAACAACAAATTCAGACCGGCATTTGGCACGTTGGAGAAAAGCTCCCCTCTCTTAGAAAACAGGCCGCTTATTCAGGTTTGAGTATGATGACAGTGCTACAAGCCTATCAACTGCTAGAAAGCCAAGGTTGGATTGTTTCTCAGTCCCGCTCAGGCTACCGCGTCGCCCCCCATGCCGAGCTTACCCAGAATAGGTCAGACAGTGCCATCCATCCTACTGAATCGGTGGATATTAATGACTACATTTTCGATGTGTTGCAAGCCAGCCGCTCCCCCGGCATGGCAAGCTATGGGCATGCGTATGTCGATCCCCTGCTTGCTCCCCGCCACCAAGTAAACCGTTCGCTCACCACCGCGGTACGCTTTATGTCCATTCACAGCGTGGTCGATAATCTCCCTCCGGGCAATGCTCAACTGCGCCACCTGATTGCCCAGCGCTATGCGGCACAGGGGATGCAAGTCTCTCCCGATGAGATAGTGATTACCGCCGGCGGGCTAGATGCACTCAACCTTAGCTTACGCGCGGTCACTCAGCCTGGTGACTGGGTCGCGGTAGAAAGCCCCGCGTTTTACGGCGCGTTACAAGCACTTGAAAATAGGGGGCTGAAAGCGATGGCGATCAGAACGCATCCCACCGAAGGCATTGACCTTGATGCCTTAGAACGCGTCTTGCAAACTCACCCGATTCGCGCTTGCTGGTTAATGAGCAATCATCAAAACCCGTTGGGTTATTCGCTGTCAAACGAGAAGAAAGCGCGTCTAGCCGATCTAGTTAAACGCTATCAGGTTTACTTAATCGAAGATGATGTATATGGCGAGCTCTACGAGGGTGAGCACAAACCACTGCCCACCAAAGCATTCGATAACAGTGGCCATGTCTTGCACTGCTCATCGTTTTCAAAAACGCTGGTCGATGCCTTCCGCCTCGGCTGGGTTGCGGCAGGAGATCAAGCCCAGAAGCTACAAAAGCTCCAACTGATGAGCACAGTGACCACCAGCGTCCCGATTCAGCTTGCCGTCGCGCACTACTTACACAACCGAAACTACGAGCACCACTTAAAGCAACTGCGCCGCACACTCGCCAAGCGAAAAAAAGCGACATATCAATTTCTTATTGACCACTTGCCCCGAGATGTTGAGGTAGTCAACAGTCAAGGCGGATACTTTTTATGGATTGCATTGCCCAAAGGCAGTAATACCACCGCGCTGTACCACCTTGCGCTCAAACATCATATCAGTATCGCACCGGGTAATATGTTTGCCACGCACGCACAGTTTGCGCATTGCTTTCGGCTCAATGCGTCTTACCCGCTCGATCATGCTCATCAAAATGCGCTGGCAACCTTATGCGATTTGATTGCACAGCACATTCAAGGTTTGATGAAAAACTAAGACTGGTTAAGCAACCAAGTGAGGATCGCTTTGCGTGAAGTGGGTGTCGCTTGTTGATACCAATACCCCATCATCTGCAAAGGCTGACTCTGGGTGGTTGGCAGTGTGCCACTACCATCACGATTAGCAAACGCCCAATCGGCAAATGCGTTACGGTCAGATTCATTGGCTTTTTGATACCAATAATCAATCATCGCTTCAGGCTTCTGTGCCACTTTTTCGCTCGTTTCAGCACCACTAGCAACCAAGGACGGATTAATCCTTTTTCCCACTACCCGCGCCGCTTCTTGATTCGCGGCGGTAAAATACGCTTTAGGGATAGAAAACTGCACACGATTACCACCGCCTGAACTGTTAAAGATAAAGCGTACGTTTGACTCAGGCCAGTTCGCCACGGTTTCGGGAGACAATGGGAACGCGACATATTGCGTGGTTACACAATGTTCGGTGCAAGACTCTGATGTTACACGCATATTTTCTAGTTGAATGGCTTCTCCGTTGATCGTTACCGAATTAAACTCTTGATAATTTTTAAAAAAAGATACTTCTGTGATGAGTTTCGAAGAAGCTAGTTCAGCTTTATCCACATCGCCGGTAGCGTAATTACCCACATAATGGGACGCTGCTTTAACAATATCGGCACCTACCAACGCTTGTGTATCTGGCGTGATCGATTTTGTTGCGATTTGTACATAGTGGTGCCGCTCTTTGATTGATTTCACCACATCGTCAAACTCACTAGACGAATCGTAGCTCGCGCAACCAACCATCAATAAACAACTAGAAGCAGTAATCAGACGTAAATAAGTGTTCATAAACCACCCTTATTGGAAGCAAAAAAACCGGCCTTCCTGGCCGGCGAAAAATAGAAAGGCAAAGCTGTAGACTAAAAGTTGTATTCAATCCCAACACGGGCAAAGGCACTTTTCTCGTCGGCGTTATAGGCATCATGTTGACCAACGCGTAAATACGGTAAAAAACCGTTATGAGAATACATTAATTGACCCGCAATCACTGATTCGCTGTCATCAACATTCGCGTTGTTATCAAGATCGGAGTCACCATTCGCTGCATAACCAAGACGATAGCCCCATGGACCACTCCAGTATTCACCGACTACTGACACTTGTTCTTGTTCTGCCTCAGTATCTTTGTTGACACCATCTGTCTTGTATACACCATCATTGTATTTATAGGCTGCAGACACCTTAAATCCGCCAGGAAGTGGGATCTCAACCCCGGCTAAATAGGCTTGAGTATCAATGTCATCAGAGTAGTTGGAGTTGTATTCGTAACCGCCGTGCAACGTAAAGGCCTCTGCCACAGTATAGTGTGCCGCAGCGCCAAAATGGTTTGAGCCGTTGACATCTTTATCGCCACGTCCAACAGACACATCGAAACTAAAACCATCGAAGTCTGGTGAGTCATAGCGTGCGATATCGCCTTTACGATCATAATGCGACTTAGTGTCCGCACCCCAGTCGAAGACACGGCCTAACCCTGGGTTTGAATAGGGCCAGTCCACCACTTCATACAAAGGCGTAAGCATTCGACCAAAGCGCACCTGACCCCAGTCGCCTTTCATACCGATAAAGGTATCACGTCCGCCAAGTGTCGAGCCTGTACCATCTTCACCCACATAACCTGACTCAATTTGCATAAAGATATAAACATCTTCATTGAAGTCTTTTCCCGCCCGGAATCCAATTCGAGACTCATTCTCGTAATCGTAACCGTTGTTATCCTCTTGATAAAATGCGGAAATTGCAGCAACACCATAGATATCAACATTATAATCACTCAACACGCCAACCACATTGTCATGATCAGCTGCTATCGCGCCTGTTGAACCAATAGCGACCAGTGTGCCCAAAAGTGTGTGTTTAAAAACTTTGTTCATGAAATACTCCTGCTGCCTGCAAGATGAGGTCTTGCCCCGTTGGGTTATTAAGTTTTATCGAGTGCAAAACCGATTCGAAAACACAAACATTCATGTCATGTTTTCACCCCGCTGCTTACACATTTCGTGTAACCACATCTCCAGACTAAATACGCAGAGAAAAATATCAATCACGACTTAATTTTTAATGCGAATAATATGACGGTGAGCATATTTTAGGCATTTTTATGACATAGATCTGACATTGAAATGCAACACTAAAAACATAAGTATTTGAATATTGTATTTTTTATTTTATGTCTCACAAAGACACCTTAAAACAAGCGTAACCATCTTTATTCCCATAGGCATATAAAACAGCCTCTCTTATTCAATAAACCCCTATAACGCTACGTTAAAATCGTAAAAAACCCCTTTCTTTTTTTATTGTGGAAATTAACAAGATTGCATACATGTTCAACGCTTGTTTTTTACCAACAAAATCAGAGAAATCACGTAAAAAACGTAAAAATAAGTGAGATAAAAACTAACTATGTAATTATCTATTGGAAAAAAAGAACAGGTTTGCGTTTTAGCAAAAGACACATGCCGGATGACCGAAACGAGGCGATCGGGAGGACACACTCAGTCGTAACGTGTTGAGTGCAACAAAAAATGATGAAATTCAAAAGATCAGTTAGCGTGTCATCACAGTACTGACGTTACATGATAAATTAGTTAATAGACATATAACCCGAATCGGCTGTCACACTACACATGGCGACGCACAGAAAGGACTCATCATTAATGAAAGGACTACGTTGGATTCTGCCCTTAGTGGTATTAGGGCTCGGCTACCTTGGCTATACTGCTATTGCGGCAACAGAATCAGAGACACTGGTCGATAATCCCGCTCCTCCTCCGCCGATCGTCGATACGCAGTTCATCACGCCCACGCAACATCAAGTAGTCATCACGGGGCATGGTGAATTAATGCCGCTGGAAACCACGCAAATCTCCGCGCAAGTATCGGGAGAAGTCATGGATTGGCACCCGAATTTTGTCGCCGGTGGCATCGTAAAACGTGGCGACGTGCTCTTCTCTATTGAGGCGGATAATTATCAGGCGGCGGTGCTCAGTGCAGAGGCCGATCTCGCCAGCGCGCAAGCCGCTCTCATTGAAGAACAAGCGCAAGCCGCAGTGGCAAAGCGCCAAGCAAAAAGCTTGCCTCCGACACAGGTCACCGATCTCTATTTACGCAAACCACAACTATTAACGGCCAAGGCGCGGGTGAAGTCGGCCCAAGCGGCATTAAAACGCGCTCAACGCGATCTTGATAACTGTCAAGTCACCGCCCCCTATGATGCCCTAGTGGTCTCACGCGATATCGGTGTGGGTCAATATATTAGCGCAGGCACGACTGTGGGTACGATCAACAATGTTGAAGTGGCGGAAGTCCACGTACCTGTGGCTGGGTTTGACAGTGCATTTCTGCCCGAACAACTCGAAGGGATTCAGGCCTCGCTGACACGAAATGGCACATCGCCGATTCATCGCGAAGGCACCGTGGTGCGTGATTTAGGGATTGTGGAACAAAGTACACGGATGATGCGTGTGGTGGTGCGTCTTGATGACCCCTACGGTATCAGCTCGCCTAAACCAACTCTGCCCTTCGGCAGTTATGTTGAGGTGGCCTTTAACGGCACCACGTTAGACGCAGTATTTAAACTTCCCCAAGCCTTGGCAAATAATCGACAAGTTTGGGTGGTCGATGGCAAGGGCCAACTTTCATCTCGCGCCTTGAATATTGTCCGTGCCGAAGGGCAATACCTTTATGCGGACCAAGGGCTAAGTGCCAATGACCAGATTGTGACAACGCCCCCCGAGTTTCCTGAAGCGGGAATGACGGTACGCGTGGCATCGCAGGTTGCGCAGGAGAACGACGACGATGAATGAAGCCCCTACGCCACCTCGTGGTCTCATTGCGTATTTTGCACATAACCCTGTCGCGGCGAATCTGATCATGATTTTTGTATTGATCATGGGGATCGCGAGCTACTTCTTTATTCAACGTCAGATGTTCCCCAACATCGAAATTAATTATATCCATATCACTGCTGACTACCCAGGCGCCTCGCCACAAGAGGTTGAAGAAAGCATCCTCGTAAAGGTGGAAGAAGCCATTAAAGATGTCACCGGCATTGAGTCTGTGGTATCGACAGCACGCCGAGGCTTTGGCCGTGTCGAAATCGAAGTGGATGTTGGCGAAGACCTCAATGTGGTGTTGGATCGGGTGAATCAGAAAGTCGATGCCATTTCTAATCTGCCCGCGTCTATGGAGCCGCTCAATGTGTCGCAAGTTGAGTTTCGACAAACAGTGATACGCATGGCGGTGGTGGGCGACAAGCCACTGACCGAGCTAAAACCCGTCGCACAAAACATCGAAGACGAGTTACTTCAACTTAACGATGTGACATTAGTCGAGCTCAGTGCCCCTAACTACGAAATCGCCATTGAAGTTGCACCGCAACAATTAAGAAAATACGACCTCACTCTGGGTCAAGTCAGTGATGCCATAGCCCGCTATTCAGCCAACTTCTCAGCCGGTGAAGTGCGCACCGATAGCGGTATGATCGCCATTCGCGTGGAAAACCAACGCTATCGCGGCGACGAATTTCGACAGATCCCGATTAAAATTGGTCCAAATGGTAGCCGACTACGACTGCAAGATATCGCGACCATTAAAGATGGCTTTACCGAAGGTGAGCGCTATTTTAAATACTCTGGGCAAAATGCCATCTTTCTCTCGGTGAACGCGACAGCGTCGCAAAACATGGTTACCGTCGCCTCCGCAGTCAAAGATTACATCGAGACGAAAAACAACACGCTTCCAGCCGGCTTGGCGCTAAAGTCCGTGGTTGATATGACCCACTACTTAAACGCGCGCTTGGACATGATGCTCAAAAACTTGCTGCAAGGGGCAGTGCTCGTCGCGTTGTTACTGACCCTCTTTTTACGCTTTAAGCTAGCTATGTGGGTGCTCGTTGGACTGCCTGTTTGTTTTCTTGGCGCGGTTATGCTGATGCCAGTGATAGGGGTTAGTATTAATATTGTGTCGTTATTTGCCTTTATTATGGTATTGGGGATCGTCGTTGATGATGCCATTGTGATAGGCGAAAGCGTTTATACCGAAGTCGAGCATAAGGGCGGTGGTGTGAATAACGTGGTTGCCGGTGCTCAACGGGTTGCAACGCCCGCTACCTTTGGGGTATTAACGACCATTGCAGTGTTTGCCCCTTTTTTGATGTCTAGTGGACCAGAGCGTGCCTTCTTCTTTGGTATCGCCGCCATTGTCATCTTGTGCCTGGTATTTAGTTTGATTGAATCCAAACTCATCCTTCCAGCACACCTTGCTCATACCCACTTTTCTACCCCTAAACCAAATAGCTTACGCCAACGCTTTAACCGCCGTTTTCAGCAATTCATTCACGGCCCTTATCGCCGTACAGTCACCCGGGCCACACACTGGCGTTGGTCTGTACTTACCGTATTCATTGCCCTATTGGCTATCAGTATTGCTTTGGTGGTGGCCAGCCACGTTCGTATGGTGCCGACGCCGAAAGTACCACATGACTTCCCCAATATTCGTTTAGAGATGAATAACAACGCATCGAGCGAACAAACCATCGCTGCCCTAAAAGCTATCGAGCGAATGGTCTACGACGTTGATAACAACACTCAAGCGGAAACCGGCCAAGCCATGATCAAAGAAACCCTGGTATTTAATGAGGGCCGAACCGCTGGGCAGCTGGTGATCCCCTTGGTGGATGATGCCGTTCGTCCCTTTACCACTTTTGAACTCTCTCGGCGCTGGCGCGATGCCATGCCTGATATTCCGGGGGTGAAAAAGCTCACCATTCAAGACGATGTCAACGGCGGAGAACAAGGTGATGAATTTGGTTACCTGTTATTCGGCCCCGATATTGATACCCTCAATGCCGCTGGGCGGGCGCTGATGTCACGCCTTAATCAGCAACCAGGGCTTTTCGATATATCCTCTTCGATGGATTCTGGCAGCCAGGAAATTCTGATCTCGCTCACTCCCGTCGCCCATGATCTGGGGCTGGATCTGACGACCATTGCCCAGCAAGTTGGGGGCAGCTTTTATGGCGGTGAAGCACAGCGATTGATCCGAGACGGTGAAGAAATCAAAGTCATGGTGCGGTATCCAAAGCGCACGCGAGAAACCTTCTCATCGCTACGCTATGCCGTGATTACGACGCCAACGGGGCAACAAGTGATGCTGGGTGATGTGGTCAACTTTGAGCAACAGCCTGGGATCAGTAGCCTTCGCCGTGAAGCAGGGTTTCGCACTGTCTACGTCTATGGCGCCATTGATGAAGAGCAAGTAGAACCCAACCAAGTGGTTGAAACGATTCGACAATCGGTAATACCTGATGTGTTGGCCGATTATCCTGAAGTCACCAGTGAGCTCAGTGGCTCGATTGAGGAGCAACAAGCTCAGCAAAGTGAGCAACTGCTGTTTTTTATCGCTGGCATGATCGTGGTCTATGCATTGCTTGCCGTACCATTAAAAAGTTACACCCAGCCATTAATCATTATGTCGGTGATCCCATTTAGTCTCACCGGCGCCATTTGGGGACATTATTGGTTTGATATCGATTTGAGCTTGATGTCGACTTTTGGCTTAATTGCCGCGGCAGGTGTGGTGGTCAACGATTCACTGGTAATGACCGATTACATCAACCGGGCTCGGCAAGCGGGCGTTGCAGTCAAACAAGCGGTGATTGACGCCGGCTGCGCGCGTTTTCGTGCCATCACTCTCACCTCCATCACCACCTTTGCCGGGGTACTGCCGATCATGTTTGAAACTAGCTTACAAGCACGATTTGTGATCCCCATGGCAGTGGCGTTAGGCTTTGCCGTGATGTTCGCAACCTTGCTCACACTGATTCTTGTGCCTTGCTTGTACCTGATATTGCAAGATATTGGCAGAGTGTTGCAAAGACTGATGCAACGCGTCTTGCCAACGGCATCAGAGGATCAACTCCGCTAGATCAAAAGATTCAATCGGCTAGCGCCCTACAAAGGGGTGGCCCAGCGCGGCCCCTTGTGCGCCTGTTTGTGTGAGTGTCTCGGCGATCGCTGTCATCGCAAGCCAGCGATTTTCACACCAGGCAGGTGCTAACAATGTGGGTGGACGTGCACTTGCCGACACCCGATGGTAAACCACCTCTGGTGGCGTTCGCTGAATCATCATCGAGGCGCTAGCGATGTAATCGTCGAACGAAATTTCCCTTTGTCGCCCAGCTCGCCACGCCTTTGCCATGGTGCTTCCTTCAACGATGTGCAGTGGATGCAACTTGATCCCATCGGTGCCCGTATTTACCACTGTATCAATCGTCTGTTGATGGGCCGTTATCTCCTCCCCTGGCAGGCCGACAATTAAATGGGTGCACACTTTGATCCCTAAGGCACGGGCCTTTGTTGCGACCTGTTGGTATACCGCGACGTTATGCCCACGATTAATGCGTTTGAGCGTTTTATCATGGCCGGTTTGTAAGCCAAGCTCTAACCACACCTCAAAGCCTTGTTGATAATAATCTGCAAGCAAATCGAGCACGGCATGCGGCACGCAATCAGGACGTGTTCCCACACATAATCCCACCATGTGCTCTTGGGCCAGTGCTTGCTCGTACAACACTTTTAAACGGGCGACTTCATCATAGGTGCTGGTATAAACCTGAAAATACGCTAAATAACGGCGGGCACGATCCACTTCTTTGGCGCGTTGACTGAGTTGTTGACTGACCGATGCATGTTGCGCTTTTTCATCCGCAAACGAGGCCACATTACAAAACGTGCAACCGCCCCGTCCCAACGTACCATCGCGGTTTGGGCAGCTAAAACCACCGTGCAACGTCAGTTTATGCACCCGTTCGCCATAGCGGTGCTTGAGATCTTGGCCAAGTGTATTAACTAACTGGTGCAGCTCCATGGTGCCTCGTGGCTCAATACAAAGTCGCATCTTAGCAGCACAAACCAGAGGCACTTTGGTAGAGATCAAACGTCGGTATCACGGCTGCTAAAAACGACGAAAAAAAACCCGCCGTGATGGCGGGTTGAATCTCATTAGGCTTTGGCCTTCTTCTTGCGCTTGTCAGTGACTTCCCACTGACCATCGACAAAGAAAGCTGACCAGCCGGATGGCTTACCGTCTTCTTCACTTCGCACGTAGTTTTCTTTGGTTTTACGTGCAAAACGAACTACCGTCGGTCGTCCATCAGGATCCTGTTGTGGTGCATCCGCAAGGTATTGGAATTTCTCCGAGATACGATCTCTAAAGCGATCGAGCTCTTCCACCAGCGGCGCGCGAGTTTCACGCGATTTAGGGAAGTTACTTGCCGCCATAAACAGCCCCGAGGCGCCGTCTCGCAGCACAAAATAGGCGTCCGAATTTTCGCAAGGCAGTTCAGGGAAATGCACAGGATCTTCTTTCGGTGGTGCAACATCACCATTTTTCAAGATCTTGCGCGTATTCTTACATTCATCATTGGTGCAACCCATGTACTTCCCGAAACGGCCATTTTTCAGCACCATATCGTTACCACATTTGTCACACTCAACGACCGGACCGTCATAGCCTTTCGGTTTAAACTCACCCTTTTCGACCACATAACCTTCACAGCTTGGGTTATTACCACAGACATGAAGCTTACGATGTTGGTCAATCAGGTATGAATCCATCGCCGTTTCGCAAATCGGACAACGTTTCATGGCACGAAGATCCGCGGTTTCAACATCCTCTTCTAGGACATTAACAATGCCGTCTTCATCCATCAGATTGATAGTGGTTTTGCAACGCTCTTTCGGCGGTAATGCATACCCTGAGCAGCCCAAAAAGACGCCAGTTGATGCAGTACGAATACCCATTTTACGGCCACATGTTGGACAATCAATATCCGTCATGACCATATTGTTCGGTTTCATCCCGCCTTCTTCTTCGTCTTGTTCCGCTTGCTCTAGCTCTGCGGTGAAGTCGGCAAAGAAGTCATCAAGCACGCCTTTCCAATCGGCTTGACCTTCAGCGATTTTATCCAGCGACGCTTCCATCCGGGCGGTAAAGTCGTAATCCATCAAGTCTGCAAAGCTCTGGGTCAGACGATCGGTGACGATCTCTCCCATTTTCTCTGCGTAGAAACGACGATTTTCGACGCGCACATAACCACGATCTTGAATGGTCGAAATGATCGACGCATACGTGGACGGACGGCCAATACCCGCTTTTTCCAGCTCTTTAACCAAAGCCGCTTCCGTGAATCGCGCCGGTGGCTTAGTGAAGTGCTGTTTCGGATCAAGCTGACTCAACGTCAGTGATTGTCCCACTTCCACCGCAGGCAAGATTTGATCTTCGTTTTTACCCGTCGGGCGCTGTACGCGCGTCCAACCATCGAAACGTAAAATCCGCCCTTTTGCTTTCAAAGAAAACTCACCGGCCTCTACGGTCAATGTGGTGGAGTCGTACTTAGCCGGTACCATTTGACACGCCACGAACTGACGCCATATCAGGTCGTACAGTCGATGCGCATCAGGATCCATACCTTGCAAATCGCTCGCCGTCACGCCAACATCCGATGGACGGATCGCTTCGTGGGCTTCTTGCGCATTGGCTTTTGCCCCGTAGACGTTCGCCGACTCAGGTAAATATTGTTCACCGTATTCGCTGGCAATATGTCCCCGCGCTGCGTCCACCGCCTCTTTGCTAAGGTTGGTCGAATCGGTACGCATATAGGTGATGTAACCCGCCTCATAAAGACGCTGCGCTAACATCATGGTTTTCTTCACCCCAAAGCCTAACCGCGTACTGGCGGCTTGCTGAAGTGTTGAGGTGATATAGGGCGCAGATGGCTTACTGGTTGAGGGGCGATCTTCACGATCACGTACCACGTAGCTCGCGTTTTCCAACGCGGCCACCGCGGCCATTGCCTCATCGCTGTTTTTCGGCTTAAAGGCTTTTCCGTTTTGCTGTGCAACGAGCAATCGAAGTGCCTGCTCGTTAGGGGTGAGCGTGTCCGCATGCACATCCCAAAACTCTTCAGGAATAAACGCTTTAATTTGATGCTCGCGTTCGACCAACAATTTCACCGCGACCGATTGCACACGCCCTGCCGACAAACCGCGCGCCACTTTTTTCCAAAGCAGCGGTGACACCATAAAGCCCACCACACGGTCAAGAAAACGCCTTGCTTGCTGTGCATTGACGCCATCAATGTTGACGTCTCCCGGCGCTTCAAACGCCTGGGTAATGGCATTTTTGGTGATCTCGTTAAACACAACACGCTTAAAACGATCTTCATCGCCACCGATCAGCTCCCGCAGGTGCCAAGCTATGGCTTCCCCTTCGCGGTCCAAATCCGTTGCGAGATAAACATGGTCAGCTTGCTCGGCCAGTGATTTGAGTTCGGCAACGACTTTTTCCTTGCCCGGCAGCACTTGATATTTCGCCTGCCAACCGTTGTAAGGATCGACGCCCATCTTATTGATGAGCGCCTTCTTTTCTTTTTGTTTCTTAATTTGCGCTTTTTCTTCGGCGCTGAGCCCTTTCGTAGACACAGGTGCAGCTTTTTTACCGCCCTGGGTCGCTCCAGTAGGCAGATCACGCACATGCCCGACACTCGACTTCACAATGAAATCTTTGCCGAGATATTTGTTGATCGTTTTCGCCTTTGCAGGGGACTCCACGATAACGAGAGATTTGCCCATAATGACCTAATTGACGCCCTTTGCGCTAAAACTGTCGAAAATTCGTTGCGTTGCACTCCGATATTGGAATGCCGCTATCTGTTTTACAATATTGAGCGAGTCTAGCCGAATATCAACTAAATTCGCAGTAAAACACGCTGATTGCTCGTACCTTCCACAATTGTTAATCAATTGTGATAGTAGTGTATCGGTTATTCGCTATGCCACTTTTCGGCAAAAAGCGCGCTAATCATTACCATTGCCGCCTGTAAAATAGCTAAGTGGATACGGTAATTTTTGGCTTGGCTCACATTATTCTTGATATTTATCCCATCATAGCGTGATTTCGCCAAGCCAAAGGCATGCCAGCAGTCAATACGACGATGCCCTATTTTATGTGCAATATACCGATATCATGCACGCGCGTTTGCTTACACCAGCGGACGCTGGCCTCGGCTAATCCATTTAAGCAACACACGATCGGCCACCTCAGCGGAGGTTCCTGCTAATTTCTCAGCGATATTTTTGCGCTGCTGATAAGAGACCGATAGCACTTTACGATCCTTGTTGGCCGCCTCAAAAAGATACTCGTCGCTGGTGCAGACTTGATCAATCAAGCCAAGTTCTAATGCTTGGTTGCCAAACCAGTGCTCGCCGGTTGCGACCTCATCAACATTTAACGAAGGGCGGTGCTCGGTGATAAACGCTTTGAATAGACCATGCGTTTCTTCCAACTCGGTTTTGAATTTTTCACGCGCTTTATCGGTATTTTCACCAAACATGGTCAAGGTACGTTTAAACTCCCCTGCGGTCAGCTGCTCAAACTCAATATCGTTTTTCTTGAGCAACTTATTAAAGTTGGGGAGCTGGGCAATCACACCAATCGAACCAATGATTGCGAAAGGCGCAGCGATCAGCTTATCGGCCACACATGCCATCATATAGCCACCGCTAGCCGCGACTTTGTCAACCGCGACAGTCAGCGGTACGCCGGCTTTACGAACGCGTGCCAGTTGCGAGGCGGCTAACCCATAGCCGTGCACCATGCCGCCGCCACTTTCCAGTTTAACCAAGACTTCATCTTGTTCGGTCGCTACCGACAAAATGGCGGTCACTTCCTCACGCAATGCCTCGACTTCGCGGGCATCAATACTGCCTTTAAAAGTCAGAACAAAAAGTTGTGGATCGCGCTGTGTTGGCTGCGCCGTTTGCTTCTTCGCTGCGGCCTTTTGTGCCTTTTCTTCTTTCTTTTTCGCCTTTTTCTCGTCTTTATCGCGCGCTTTTAACGATGACTCATTGTAAAGATGATGTTCGAGCGACTGCCGGTAGGTCTTAAAGCTATCGGTTAAATCGGTAAGCTTCAGGCTGCCTTTCTGTCCGCCTTTATCATTCGCCGCGCGTAGCAGTGCCACTAACACCACCGCTGCCATTAAAAAGGTGACGACTTTCGCTAAAAAAAGCCCATAATCCGCAATGAATTCCAATGTTGTATCCTCTTTTTATCTCTGAGTTTGCAATGCCTCAGCCCAGTGCATCACGCACTTGGTTGTCACACATTACCCGCAACCTTACAATAATCTACGTTTAACAATAAATAAGGATTTGTACTGTGGACTATCAAGTAACCTCCGACGCGCTTCAAGGGCGTGTGATTTTGGTCACCGGCGCCGGCGCTGGTATTGGTCGTCAAGCGGCACTGAGCTATGCCGAAAAAGGCGCGACGGTGATTTTGCTCGGCCGCACCGTGAAAAAGCTTGAAGCTGTGTACGATGAAATTACTGCCACGGGCGCACCACAACCTGCCATTATTCCCTTAGACATGCTGGGGGCAACCCGGCAGCATTACCTCGACATGGCGGATACCATTGACCAACAATTTGGTCGTTTAGACGGAGTACTCCATAATGCTGGCCTACTTGGCGTGCTAAGCCCTTTCGATCAAATCGATGAAAAATCGCATGACGATGTGATGCAAGTGAACGTCAAAGCCACCATGTTGATGACACAAGCCTTGCTGCCACTGCTGAAAAAGTCTGATGATGCGCGGGTGGTGTTTACCACGTCTACCGTGGGTCATCAAGGCCGTGCTTACTGGGGCAGCTACGCGATTTCTAAGTTCGCCACGGAAGGAATGATGCAAGTACTGGCCGATGAAATGTCAGACACCAAGGTACGAGTGAACGCGATTAATCCAGGTGGCACGCGAACTAGCATGCGCGCCAGCGCCTTCCCAGGCGAGGATCCCGACACATTAAAAACGCCACTCGATATTATTCCGCTCTACGTCTACCTCATGGCCCCGGAAGGTGTTGAAGTGCATGGCCAGTGCATTGATGCGCAACCCAAACGATAAACAAAAACGCCCCCATTGACGGGGGCGTTGTTTTTCACAAACGCGATTTAAAAATCAAAGGTAATTTTTGCTTTTACATTCCGCTCATCACCATACCAACAGTTCAGCTCGTCGAAGCAGCTATAGGTCGTTTTATCCAGCAGGTTCGTTGCAGATAGTGACAATTTCGCTCCTGATAGCGACGTATCTAGCTGAGCAAGATCATAGTTTAGAGCGGTATCAAACAGGGTATAATCAGGCACTTTAAAGGTATTGTTCGCGTTACCCTGTGACTCGCCCACATAACGCGCCCCCACGCTCACTTCTAATCCGGAGGTTAACTGATGGTTCACCCAAGCACTGGCCGTTTGCTCGGGCACCCAAACCGGTGTCTTGCCATCAAGGTTAGGATCGTCGGTGATCTCCATATCAATATAGCTATAGGTTAAGGCCACATTGGTATCTAGGCTCAGCGCTTGATTCAGTTCAATTTCGACGCCTCGCGAACGGATTTCACCCGTTTGAATTTTGGCGTAAGAATCATTGGGATCGTTGACCAAGGCATCTTGCTTAGTCAGCTCAAATAACGCCAAGTTGAGCCCTGTCGTCCCATCCAATGATAAATACTTCAAGCCTGCTTCCCACTGCTCGCCCTTCGATGGATCAAAGACATTACCTCGATTATCCATGTCTGTCGGCTCAAAGCTCTCGGAGTAACTGAGATAAGGGGAAATACCGTTATCAAATTGGTACATGGCTCCGGCGCGAAACGCTAAATTGTAGTGGCGAATGTTTTTATCAGAGGTACTCGGTGACCCAGCAAACAATGTTTGCTGATCATCTTTTAACTCATATTCATCGTACCGCGCGCCAGAGAGAAAGACCCATTGATTCCAAAGGATCTGATCTTGGGCGTAGAGTCCGGTCTGCGTGACCTCAATGTCATGCTGATCCTGATAAACGAAGCTAAGTGAACTTGGGTCCACCTGGTTATTATTGGGCTCAAAGATATCAATAGCCGGCACCACACCTGCAAGGGTATCGTCATAGCCAACATTGGACGACATGTTTTGATAATCCAAGCCGAACAAGGTGTAATGTTGCGCTGCCCCCCAGCGCAAATCGCCAGAAAGCTGAGTATCAACCACCCACGATTCCATGGTTTCATCTGTCAGGTATGCATTACGCGGATAGTGTCTGCCATCACTGCTTTTTTGATGGTACATGTTCTTTTGCAGTAAATCGGCATCGGTGTATCGTGCGGTGTGCAGTAGTGACCAATCAGAAGCGAGTTGGTGTTGCACTTTATAGCCCAGCATTAAAAACTCTCGGTCGTAGGTATTCCAGTTGTTGTCACCGGAAAAACTGTCACTCGAAAGGCTGCCTTGGTCACTGTGCAGCACTGAGCCTTTTGCTGGTAGCGACGTATAAATGCCCGCAGCCGGATCCGCTTGATAATATAGATTAAAATTCACTAAGGTATCTTGCGAAATACGCCAATCTAGCGACGGAGCCACGACATAACGCTCTTCTTCTGAATGCCCGGCTTGCCCGTCTTTTTTCCGTGCCAGCGCCACCATCCGATAGGCCAACGAGGTATCTTGAATCGCTCCGGTGCTGTCGACTGATATTTCTCGCAGCGCCTCTGTATCAGTACTGACGCCAACCCGATGCGCGGCTTCACGCTGTGGCGTTTTCGCGATCATATTCACCATGCCACCCGGTGGGATATTTCCGTACAACACGGATGTAGGCCCTTTAAAAACCTCGACTTGCTCAATCGCGATCGGATCAATTTGTGGCTGTAAATTCCAGGTGTTGTAAGGGATCGCTAACCCGTCGTAAAAATTTTGATAGTTGATAAAACCACGAATATTGAAAAGGTCGAGACGGGTCACGGCCCCACCGCGAAGTTCGGTATTTACGCCCGGGGTGTAGCGGACGGCTTCGCTTAATGAACTTGCTTGGCGCTGCTCCAAAGTGTCGCGGTTAATCACTGTGACCGCTTGTGGTGTCTCTTCGGGTGCCAATACCGTTTTGGTGGCGGTATTGCGGTACGTGTCACCTAGGACTTGTATGGTTTCCATGTTGGCTTCTTGGGGAGCAGAGTAAGCCGACACAGTTACTACGCTGCTAATCACAGCTAAGGTCAACGGCGACAATCGCCCAATAGCCTGCCGTGGGCACGAAAAACCTGTATGCATCATGATTTCCTCTAATGACGAACCAATAAATCTAAAACGGAATCATTCGTATTTTATGGATACATAGAGGAAATACTGTTCATTTTGGTGCACGATGCACGGGATCGATAGCACGATGCACGGGATTGAGTGGCACCCAATATGTCATTACTGCGCTATTCGAGTGGGGCTGGTAACCACTGGGGTAGATTTCAAGCTCTATACCATCGGTGCATTGATAGCCAGAGTCTGGTAGCCAAGCGTAAATAAACGCCTGCAATGTATCAGGGAGCCCGCTCACCGGTCCGGAGTGCGTGATAACGGCATAGGTCGTTTCCGGAATGATCCAGCTTGTGGTGTCATGTTGAAAGCCTGCTAATGCCTGTTGTCCCGCAAGGTATGGCAACGGTGATTGCAGTGTATCCGCGCTAGCTACATCAATGGCACCGATACTTGGCTGGTTTAGATCAATCACGCCGCGCGCATAGGCTCGCTGCCAAAGCGCTGGCACAACATCATTAAAATCAGGCTCTGGCGCAAATAATCCCAATATCGGTGCAACGTCTCCCACGAGTGTAGCTTGAGGCCGCGTTTTGATCTGCACAGATAACCACAGAGGTTGTGGTGTGGTTAAAGTGGTAATTTGTAACGGTGTACGAATACCATCCATAATGCCTCGTCGACGATATTCTCGAGGCGTCATATTATATTGCTGTCGAAATGCGCGGGAAAAATTAGCCTCAGAGGTAAACCCACAGGATAAGGCAATATCAATGATACGACGTTGGCCAGTCAGTAACTGCTTAGCGGCATCACTCAATTTAAGCTCCCGCACGTAGTGCGCAACACTCATCCCCGTTTGCTCAGAGAACACGCGCTGCAGTTGCCAACGAGACCAGCAACTTTTTGCTGCAAGTTCACTAACCAATAGTGGCTGATCTAAATGGGTATGGATGTAGGCTAATACACGTTCAATCCGATTCAAACGGGTGGCAGCTTGATAAGGCTCAGCAGCGATCGTCATTATTTCCGTATATCGATAGTTCTATAAATTGAGCTGACAATAACACAAATAATAATCGTTATCATGTATACCCTTCTCTTCTCTCTTGAATAAAAAAACCCGACACAAGGCCGGGTTTTCATTCATTAATGCTGAAAGCGTTTTATTTACGCGTCCGAGGCTTTCCTTTCCCTCTTGGCGCGCCAGGGCGTGGGCTACCTTTTTTGGGTCCCGACCCTTTTGGTCCTGCTGCCGGGGCATTACCACGGCGAGCTTGACGGGCTTTCTTTGGCTTATCGTGCGAGTCGATACGCTCTTCATAGCGGCGCACTGCTCGACGAATTTTCTGACGCGACTTTTTACGCTTTTGGTCTTCTGGCGTGATCACTGTTTGCGATTCAGGCTTCATTTCCACCATCTCGCGCAAATAGTTAACTTCTTTAAGTTCCATCTCGCGCCAACCACCACGTGGCAGGTCTTTCTCAAGATAAATGTCACCGTAACGCACTCGCTTCAAGCGGCTCACAGTCACACCTTGAGTTTCCCAAAGGCGACGCACTTCGCGGTTACGCCCTTCGGTGATCACAACATAAAAGGTGTGGTTCATCCCTTCGCCACCCGCGTAAACCACGTCCTCAAAGCGGGCAACACCGTCTTCAAGCTCGACACCGGCCACCACGTTGCGCACCATGTCTTCGTTCACATCACCAAAAACGCGCACCATATATTCACGCTGCACTTGGCGGCTTGGATGCATCAAGCGGTTTGCCAGTTCACCGTCAGTGGTAAACAGCATGAGACCGGACGTGTTGGCGTCCAAGCGGCCAACAGCGACCCAGCGGGCATCTTTGAGCTTTGGCAACCGGTCGAACACGGTACGACGACCTTCTGGGTCGCTACGCGTACATAGTTCGCCCTCTGGCTTGTTGTAAGCCAGCACGCGACATACTGAATCAGAAGGCGCATTGAGCGGCACTGCATGGCCATCGACACGCACCAGCGCACTCGGATCGTCAAGACGGTCGCCCAGCTTGGCCACCACACCATTGACACTCACTCGGCCGGCTTGGATATAGCTTTCCATTTCGCGGCGTGACCCCGTGCCAGCACGCGCTAGCACCTTCTGTAATTTTTCGCTCATGTTTGTCTTACCTTACTGTCGCCTTCACAGGCGTCAAAAACGGAATAACTCTACGTTATGGCTGGTTATAATACGCCCCTAGTAAAACTTGTTGAAACATCTCCAACAAGATAAAGCGCGGCGCTATAACAGGTGCCTAATGATACACGACCGCATCACGCACGCATAGAAAAATACACCCTGACCACTGGATAAAACGGTCAGTTTTTATACGTCTTTTATCTCGCTCATTTCGTCTCTCTGTGCTGAGGCGTGAAAGTTCTCACAGCTGCTGGGCTAAAGTACCTGTAACATGCCGACAGTCCATAACTTGTGCTAGAGCGGTATAGCATGCTTTCGATCGAAGACAATAAAACCAAATGGGACTTTTTCCAAAAACACCACTGGGTGTCTCATGAATTCTCACGTACCCCCGTACTTAAGTCGTGGGAGCGGTGTATAAAGCAATGTAATCCCTACACTTGGTCAAAACCACACATTGCCTCTGGTTTTACCTTATCGTCTTTGATGAAGCGCAACGAGCATCTTATCGAATGTGCCACCACAGTGCTTGAAGATACTTACGATATGTTAGGCGAAGAAAATTTGCTATTGATTGTGACTGACAACAATGGCTGCATTCTTTCTCTCGTCGGGCATGACGTAATAAAGCAGGAGATGAACGAGCTTGGTATAAAACACGGTTGCTTTCTTTCTGAAGGGAAGATTGGTACCAATGCAGTCAATCTCTGTATCAACACCCATATGCCTTGTGAAGTATTTGCCGCAGAACACTTTAATCGTCACTTACATCCTTATGCCTCCGTGGCAGCACCTGTTTTCGATCAATTTGGCAAGCTACGTGGGACAACGTGTTTGATCAAAAACGCAGAACACTACCAGAAAGAGAGCTTAGTCATCATCGCGTCAAGTGCGAGAGAAATCAGTTTGCAGATACATATTCATTCTGAACAAGAGAATATTAACCGTCTTTCCTGCGCGCACAACGCCACACTAGAGTCCATGGATGATGGTCTCCTGGCATGGGATGAAGACAATCACATCACCATGGTTAACCATCAATCTGAGCGGTTACTGAATATCGAGGCAAGCGATGTCTTAGAAAAAGATGTGTTCTGTGTTTTTCGTTTCCCTCCCAATGTACTCAACAGTATTGAATCTGGTACAACAATTAAGCGTAAATTGACCACAATAGAAGTCGGCGGCGAGTTTGTTGAAGCGATTATCACGCTGCGTGCGCTCAATGACGGCACCCATTTACTGTTCTTGCACCCCATCGATAAAATTCGCGAACTAGCTCAACAGCAAATCGGAGGCAGTGCACGATATACATTCAATACGTTGCCTGTTATTTCACGCAAGATGAAACACGTGATTACCATGGCCAAGCGGGCGATAAAATCGAATTCACCGATCTTCATTACTGGAGAGGAAGGTGTGGGAAAAGCGACGTTAGCCATGGCGATTCATAATGAGAGTAGCTATAAAGATGGGCCATTCATTACGCTCAACTGCCGCTCGATCAATACGGAACAACTGGTGAAAGAGACCTTGGGCTATGATGAAGGACAGGGCATGCCTTCTAAGTTTGAGTTAGCTCACGGCGGAACTCTGTTTTTAGAAAAAGTGGAATACCTATCGCCAGACCTACAAGCCGTGTTACTAAAGTTATTAAAGACAGGCTTGGTAAGCCGTAGCGACAGCTTGCGATTGATCCCAGTAGACTTTCAACTCATTACCAGCACGACCGCAGAAATCAGCGAATATGTTACACAGCGCTCATTTGGTCGCCAACTTTACTATGAGTTATCCTCAAACGAACTCCCTATTTCGCCACTAAGAAAACGCAGAGAAGACATCGAACATCTTGTCCAGCAGCTTGTTAGCCATTACGAGCGTCGCCACAATGTAACCCTCTCGATAGAACAAGTGGCATTGGAAGCGTTAATGAATTTTCGTTGGCCAGGAAATAACTCCGAGTTAAGAAACCGAATTGAGCGCATCTTGCTTAATCGAGGTTCAAACTTGATCAAACTGAGTGATATTCCTGAGGACATAAAATTGAACGCCCATCATCGTACAGATAATACGCCGATCATAACCCTAGAAGAAGCCGAGAAAAGAGCCATTGTTCAGGCTTGGAATCAATGTAATGGGAAAATGAACGAGATGGCCAAAGCACTGCAAATTGGACGCACGACACTATGGCGAAAAATCAAAAAATTTGGCTTACATGAACAGATGGAGTGGTACTAACGAGTCATATTAAAAAAGTCATATAAAAAAACCGGCGTTGAACGCCGGTTTATACGTAGAGGAACGCTATGCCTGCAAAGACAGTTGGCGAATCTGAGCTTTGAGTCCAGGCAGCAGGCTAGCGCTAGCGCTGAACTTACGAAGACCAATACCAAGTAACATCTGTGTTGCGTTCGGATCACCCGCCATTTCGCCACACATGCTCACGGGAATACCAGCACGCTCACCGGCAGCACACGTCAATTCAATGGCTTTTAATACCGACGGTTCAAAGTAATTCACAAGCTCTGCGACTGCCGTATTGCCGCGATCTGCCGCCATAACATATTGCGTCAGATCATTAGTACCAATAGAAAAAAAGTCAACTTCTTGCGCCAACGCATCCGCATTTAGGACAGCAGCGGGTACTTCTATCATAATACCGACAGGAAGCTTACTTGCATCCACCCCTAATTGCTGAGCTTGATGCGCCAACAATGCTTTCACTTTTTTTACTTCTTCAACCTGCGCGACCATGGGTATCATCAGTTGAATATTCGGCTGTACCTGAAACGCCTTTAAAATCGCGCGCAGTTGCGTGTTAAATAAAGCTTCATGCTTGAGGCACAAACGTACCCCTCTCAAGCCTAAAAAAGGATTATCTTCCTCAGGCATAGGATAAGCCGCTAGAGGTTTATCCCCTCCCACATCGAGACTACGAATGGTGAGTGGTTTATCGCCGAGCGCAGCGGCAATGTCTCGATAAACTTGGTATTGTTCATCTTCAGTCGGTAAGGCTTCACTGTCTTGGAATAGAAACTCGGTACGAAATAGACCAACACCTTCTGCCCCCGATGTTAACGCATTTTCCAAATCATTCGGTCCACCAATATTCGCTAAAACGGGAATAGCGATACCATCGCGAGTCATCGCCACTTGCTGTGCGCTCGCTAGCGCACTTTTTCGCGCGTTTTGCCATTCAATTTTCTGTGCGTCTAGCGCCTGCTGTATCTCATCTGACGGCGCAAACCATAAGTGCCCTTTGAAGCCATCAAGAGTCACCATTTGACCTGACCGAACGGCATCGAGACACCCTTGCGCTTTTACCATCGCGGGGATCCCCATCGCGCGAGCAAGTATCGCACTATGGGACGTTTTACCGCCTTCACTTAAACAAATACCGAGCACTTTTTCTTTATCGAATCCAGCCACATCCGAGGGCATAAGGTCATGGGCCAATAAAATACTTGGCTCCTGAATCTCAATGGCCTGAGGCTTGGCACCTGTCATTTCAATCATCACTTGGCGGGCAATATCATGTACATCAGCTTCACGTTCGCGCATGTATAGCGTCTCAGCATGATGATATTCTTCCGCCAGCGCGTGAAGGGTTTCTAGCCAAGCTTGCTCGGCAATCATGCCTGACTGAATATGCGATTCGACCGATTGCCACAATTCAGGGTCACTTAACATCATGCTATGCGCCGAAAATATGTCTCCTTTCGCTTGCTTTGCTTGACGTTGTAAACGTTGAACAACACACTCTATCGCTTGCTTAACATGCGTAATTTCATCGGTTTCATGACCAAAGGGACGATCGGGTACGGAGGGCATATCACTGGTGAAAAGAACAACGGGCGCCGTTACAATACCTTCATTCACGCTAATCCCCGTGATCGCACCTTCAATGGTTTGCGCATTCACCTCATACTGTAATGCATCAACTTCATCGCTTTGATGTTCGAGAGCACCATCATCAACGGCCTGTTTTTCGCCAAAGTGATCATGTGCGAGAGCTTTAAATGCGGCTATCGCATCCACGGCTTGGGAACCAAGGGCATGTATGGTTATGGTCTCATTGCAACGGACACCAAGCTTCGCAATACTATTGAGACTTTTTGCATTGACCTGTCGGTCGCCCTTTTGTAGCCAGAGTTGACAGTCAAAGCACGCCAGTGCGCCAACAATGGCGGCGGCTGGCCGAGCATGTAATCCATGCGGATTTTGCACGATCCAGTCGTATGTCAGCGCTTCTTTATCCTGCTTCGCCGTTTGCGCGGGTTCCGCATTTGTTGATGGCTGATCACCTAGATGCGCTTGTTTTACACCCAAGGCATTCTGCGCTTCCTCAACCACGGTTGCCAACGGTAACCCTGCCGCTGCTGCCACCGATGCCGCCATCGTCCCTTCGACGATGGGCGCTGATATTAACGTCACACTTTCCTTTATTTGATCATCAAGGAGATCTAGCGCCATTTCTGCACTTAGCAATGCGCTTCCGAGATCCATCAAGACAATAACGCCTTTTTCATCATTCACCCGCTCTATCGCTTCCATGACAGCAATGGTATCGGTACCTATCGGGTTTTCAGGATCATCAACACCTGCAGCAATGGCGATATTCGCTTTGCCTTGGGTCATTTGGGTCGCTAATTCAGCGACCCCCTCAGCAAGGCGACGACTATGAGAGACAACAACAATTCCCACCATCTTAATTACCTGCTATTGCTTGCTTTAGTGCTTTAATCATTAATAAAGAGGACGTTGCACCGGGATCTTGATGACCGATACTGCGCTCACCTAAATAGCTCGCTCGTCCTTTTTTCGCTTGCATTTCAATGGTGGCTAATACATTCGCTTCTGCGAGCTCAACCATCTCATTATGTAAGTGATCAGCACTTGTGCCCTTATCTAACGATGCCTTTATACTCGTCAAAACCGGTAGCCAAACATCACACATGGTTTTGTCGCCTAATTCAGCTTTACCACGAGAAACCACACCATCGACCCCACTTTTTAGCGCGTCGATCAGCTCTTCAAAGGTTAATTGTTCTCGAGTCCCGACAGCCGCCGCTGTGCGAATAAATAACGTGCCATATAAAGGGCCACTCGCGCCTCCGACACTAGACAATAATGTCATTCCCGTATTTTTTAGAATGCTACCAATGTTTTGCTCGACAATTTGAGGCAGTTTTTCCGCGACTTTCTTAAAGCCACGATTCATGTTGAGACCATGGTCGGCATCGCCGATATCACGATCAAGATCCGTGAGAAAATCTTGGTTGTCTTGATAGGTCGTCGCACACAACTCTAACCAGTGAATAATATGTGTTTTTTCAATTTGCATGTTATTTCCCCTGTTACCAGTTGATTGCGGCAGTATCAACGGGTGCATCAAAAAGTTCTAACATCTCTTTATCCGCTTTGAGTAAGGTGATTGACACCCCTTCCATATCAAGCGACGTACAGAAGTTACCTACCCTATTTCGTACGATGCGGAATCCCGCTTGCTCGCAGTTATGCGCTAGACGGCGATACACGCCGTAAAGCTCAGAAATTGGCGTGCCTCCCATACCATTGACCATCACGATGTAGTCATGATCGGCAGAAAAAGGCTCAATACTAGACACGACCTCATCCCATTCGCCTTCTTCACGATTCCAAATCCGTAACGTGCGCTGATAAGGTGCGTTTTCAGCGAGTTCAGCAAACATGTCATCCACCAAAGTATCGACGTCTGTGTATTGCATGCGTTTAATACCAGGCTCACCATGGATACCAACACCAAACTCCACTTCATTATCTTCTAAGATAAACGACGGCTTACCTGCGGCTGGCACGACACAAGCATTAAGCGCGACACCAAAGGATCGGCACTGGTTATTGACGCGTCGAGCAAGCGCTTCACACTGTGCCAACGTATAACCTTTACTTGCCGCAGCGCCGACTAATTTCTCCACTAACACAGTACCTGCCACGCCACGACGGCCAGCGGTGTAAAGGCTATCTTTTACGGCCACATCATCATCCACCAAGACTGATCCAACACTGATACCATCGGTATGAAGTAGCTCCACGGCCGTTTCAAAATTCAACACATCGCCCGTGTAGTTTTTAATGATAAAAAGCACGCCCTCACCGGTGTTTACTTGGTTACCACACTCATACATTTGATCCGGTGTGGGCGATGTAAAGACTTCTCCCGGGCACGCTCCGGTCAACATACCCTTACCAATAAAACCCGCATGCAATGGCTCATGACCACAACCGCCACCAGACACTAACGCGACTTGTCCTGGTGTTTCCTCATGCCACATATAACGAGGTTCGTAATTGGCCTTTAACTCAGGACGGGACAACGCGAGGCCTTCCATTTGTTGCAAGACAACATCATCGACTTGATTGATTAGTTTTTTCATCGTTCTATCTCATTCCATTTATTTTCACGTAGGGTATGAACTCATCTTAAGCAGAGAAAACAGGGGCTCAACAAAAATAATTTTGTTCCATAGTGGAACAATTTATCTTTTTATTTCGTTTCAATATGGAACATGAATGACGCAAACAGTCTGAATAGTGATCAATGCCATAAAGCAGGGTTTGTCGTTTTTTCTTTCGCGACGGATTTGACACTGCGGTCATAAAAGCTCAATTCAAATCCTCGATATCCTTTCTCGTTTGAGCTGTCAGTCCTAATATAGCGCCTTCCCTACAATGGTTTTTCATTGCAGAAAACACACAGAATAAAGAATAAAGGTCTGAATTATGGACAAAATAATTATTAGCCCCAGTAAATACGTCCAAGGTGAGCAAGTACTGAGCTCGATTGCACACTATGTAAAAAGTCTTGGTGAGAAACCATTAGCCATCGCTGATGCGTTCGTGACCGACTTGGTGGGTGCAGAGGTAAAACAGAGTTTTGCTGATGAAGAGATATCACTCGCAACCAATATTTTTAATGGCGAGTGTTCGCGTGCTGAGATTGAGCGCATCACCGATATTTGTGCGACACAGCAACATGATGTCATCGTCGGTATTGGCGGCGGGAAAACATTAGATACGGCAAAATCCGTTGCTTTCTATACCAAAATTCCCGTTGTTGTTGTGCCGACCATCGCGTCTACAGATGCGCCAACGTCGGCTCTCGCCGTTATATATACCCCAGAAGGTGAATTTTCTGAATACTTGATGATTCCTAAAAATCCGGACATGGTGATCATGGATACGTCGATCATCGCTAAAGCACCGGTTCGCTTACTGGTTTCCGGGATGGGTGACGCGCTATCAACTTACTTTGAAGCTCGTGCAAATATGACGTCAGGTAAAGCAACCATGGCCGGTGGGCTTGCGACCCGGTCCGCGCAAGCGCTAGCAAAACTGTGTTATGAAACATTACTTGAAGATGGCTTAAAAGCGAAAATCGCAGTAGAAAATGGTGTGAGTACCAAGGCGGTAGAAAACATTATTGAAGCCAACACCTACCTAAGCGGTATCGGTTTTGAGAGCAGTGGCCTAGCTGGCGCACATGCCATCCATAACGGTCTCACCAAGCTTGAGGAGTGCCACCATCTTTACCATGGCGAGAAGGTGGCATTTGGTACACTTGTTCAACTCGTACTCGAAAACGCGGCAATGGAAGAGATAAATACCGTCCTCGCTTTCTGCCGTTCCGTTGGCCTACCGACCAATCTTTTTGATATGGGCGTAAAAACGCTGAATCATACGACGTTGCGTGCGGTGGCAGAAGCATCAACTGCTGAAGGAGAGACTATCCATAACATGCCATTTCCTGTAACGGCAGATAATGTTTATTCCGCAATTTTAACGGCGCATCAACTGGGTCAATAGTGTATCGCCTACCGCATAAATTGAGACATATCGAATCATAAAAAAACGCCCAGCAAGGTGGCTGGGCGGGAATGGAAGGTCAACCACTGGCTGACGCAACATCAGAACAAGAACATTGCACTGATAATTACGCAGTGCAATGTTTGTTGGTTCACTGGCAATAAAGGATTAATCAAACGGCGTCGAATCACCACGACCCTGGCGTCGAATTTCAGGCGCACCGTCGCTAAAATCGACCACCGTCGTTGGATGCTCACCCAACACCCCTCCGTGCATGATCAAATCCACACTGTGTTCTAAATGATCGCGTATCGCTTCGGGATCGGATTCGGTGAAATCATTACCGGGCAGAATCAGCGAGGTCGACATTAATGGCTCACCCAAAGCTTCGAGCAAATCTAGGGCGATTTGATTATCGGGAACACGAATGCCAATGGTCTTACGTTTTGGATTCATCAAACGTTTTGGCACTTCTTTGGTCGCTTTAAAAATAAAGGTATACGACCCTGGGGTATTGTTCCGGATTAGCCGAAACGCAACATTATCCACCCGTGCATACAGTGAAAGCTCAGAAAGATCGCGACATAGCAACGTAAAATTATGATCTTTATCGAGATCACGAATACGGCAAATACGCTCTAGCGCTTGTTTATTCTCAAGCTGACAGCCAAGCGCATAGCCCGAATCAGTCGGATAAATAATCACCCCACCGTTTCGCACAATTTCCACCGCTTGCTTGATCAGCCGCGCTTGCGGATTCTCTGGGTGGACATAAAAAAACTGACTCATGGTTCCTCCTGCTGTAGCTTGACCACGTTTTGGATGCGCACCGCAACCCAGCGATAGTGGCCGACGCGCCGGATAATCCTTATTATCCTTCTATTGTAACGCGTCTGACTGGTTGCTATCTAGTTGATTTATTGATTGCTGTTTCTGCTCGGCAGCCTCTAACCATGCCCAATTCCACCAAAGCGGCTGGCAGTCTTTAGGCAGCCATAGATTTCGGCCTAGCTCTGTCCATGGTGAAGGGTAATGAAAATCTGAGCCCAATGAGGCCAATAAGCCATAGTCCCGCGCGTAGTCAGCGAGCAAACGACGTTCTTGTTGCGACTGCTGAGGGAGTGCAACTTCGATGGCATCGCCTTTCGCCTCAGAAAACGCCGTGAGCAGTCGCTTCAGCCACTTAGCCTTGAGTTTGTATCGGCCCGGGTGAGCGAGTACTGCCTGTCCACCGGCTTGGTGAATCACCTCAACGGCCTCTGCAATCGAACACCAATTTGGCGGCGCATACCCCGTATTGCCTCGGGTTAAAAAGCGCTTAAAACAAGCCTGCATGGTTTTCGCGTGGCCCTGCTCTACCAGCCAGCGGGCAAAATGCGCACGAGTTAGCGGTGCATCACCGGCCAGCTCACGTGCACCCGCTAACGCGCCTATATAATGCGAGCGCTCTAGCCGCGCAGCAATCAACTCCGCCCGTTGTTGGCGTCGCTCAGCTTGCTCGGCAATCAGCGCGATTAATGCCGGATGGTGCGGATCGATATTTAAGCCCACAATATGAATATCAAAGTTTTGCCACAGAGTAGAAATCTCAATACCGCTGACCAAGGTAAGAGGCAGCGCTTGGCGGTCAATTTCTGCTTGCGCATCCACCAGCCCGGCAGTGGTGTCGTGATCGGTAATCGCCAACACCCCCACACGGCGCTCAACCGCACGCTGCACTAAATCTTGGGGCGATAAACGGCCATCTGAGGCCGTCGTGTGACTATGTAAATCAATGATCATGGTGTATCGGGTTTCCTTAATATGTCCACGCACTCTGATGATGCTAACGCAAGCAAGTTAATGCACGTACGCGAACACTATTGATTCATTTGTTATTTTTTATGGTGCGCTTTTTCCGCACTTTTTCTGCATTCTTTTGGTTTTCCCCGTTGACACAGAGACAAAATATCAGTTTACTAGTACACAAGTTAACGCACACCGTTTCTCGGTCTCGGGGAGCAAGATGGCGCTAAGGGTAACAGTCACAACGGAGTCTCGCAGCATGTATTTCAATACCTCGCCTCGTACAAAGGGCATTTACACGGCACCCACTGCAGTACTGGCCGTCAGCGCGCTAGCGACATCTATGACCTCTGTTGCGCTTATTGGGTGGCACGGCTCCTTACGGGCGGTGTGACGGGCTGTATCAACAGCTACCTTATTCACAACGCCCGCCACTGACGCGGGCGTTTTTGTCTCTGAGCTTTGCCATTAAGCGTTATCGTGCCACTACGCATTTAGCCACTAAGCATTTGGCCACTAAGCATTCAGCCACGGTAATCCACAACCATAGTTTAAAAGGATATTTGATGATTATTGTACTTAAACCCCAAGCCACTGAGCAGGACGCCAAAGGGCTACTCAACCAAATCGAGCAGTGCGGATTAAAACCGCTTTACATGCCAGGGGTTGAGCGCATTGTACTCGGCGCGTTGGGCGATGAACGCGTTTTGCAACAATGCCACTTTGAGGCCAACCCGCTGGTTGAAGAAGTGAAACCGATTTTAACCAAGTACAAACGCGTCAGCCGTGATGTGCAGCCGCACGATAGCGTAGTAAATATCGGCAATGTGCCTGTCGGTGGACAAGACTTTGTGGTCATGGCAGGCCCTTGCTCGGTGGAGTCGGAACCTCAATTGCTTTCCGTGGCAGAGCGAGTTAAAACCCACGGCGCTCGCGTGTTACGTGGCGGTGCCTTTAAGCCGCGCACCAGCCCTTATGATTTTCAAGGCATGGGAATAGAAGGGCTTAAGCTGCTAAAAAAAGCCAGTGAGCTCACCGGCATGCCAACCGTGTCAGAAGTGATGGAAATCAGCCAAGTCGATGCCGTGTGTGAATACATTGATTGCTTGCAAATTGGCGCACGTAATATGCAAAACTATGGCTTACTCAAAGCAGTGGGAGAAACTGGCAAACCGGTCTTGTTAAAACGCGGCCTTTCCGCCACTATCGAAGAATGTTTGCTGGCAGCGGAATATATTGTCGATGCGGGCAACCCTAATGTGATTTTGTGTGAGCGCGGCATTCGCACTTACGAAACCGCCACAAGAAACACCTTGGATTTAAACGCGGTGGCCTTTATGAAACAACGCAGCCACCTGCCAGTACTGGTCGACCCAAGCCATGGAACGGGTGTGCGAGAGCTCGTCACGCCGCTATCACGCGCGGCTGCAGCCGTCGGCGCAGATGGCATTATTGTGGAAAGCCATCTGAATCCAAGCGAGGCGTTGTCAGACGGTCACCAAGCATTGACCGGCGATATGTTCGCGCAGCTAATGCAAGAATTAACCCCCTTTGTTCAAGCGGCAGGGAGAAAGCTGTGAACACCCATCACCTCCAATACGGCGAGCTCGATACGCTCCAACTGTCGGTGCCTTATGTGGCCGATCCGACCGAGCTGTATGCCGCCGTGTGCCAAGATAAACCCTTTAGCATGTTGCTGGAGTCAGCTGAAATTGACTCAAAGCGCAACGTGAAAAGCCTGATGCTCGTTGACGCCGCGGTACGGATTGAATGCCGGGCGCAAACCGTAACCTTGCAAGCGCTGACCCATAATGGCGCCCATTTGCTCGACAGCATCAGGCAAAGTGCGGCGCTGCAAGCGTTACCTTGTGAGGCAGAAAGCACTGAGCGTAACAATCAGCCGGCACTGACACTGACATTCCGCCATCCTAACGACAATGGTGCCCTATTGGATGAAGACGCCCGCCTGCGCCAAGCGTCGGTGTTTGATGCGCTGCGCGTCGTTAAACAAAGCGTCGCGTTGGAGAACCAGCCTGACGATGCGCTGTTTATCGGCGGCTTATTTGCCTATGACTTAGTCGCCAGTACCGAAACACTGTCCAGCGTAGACGGCACCGAGAGCTGTCCGGATTATCTCTTTTATGTCGCCGAGAGCTTACTGGTGATTGATCACCAACACCGACAAGCACGCTTACAAGGCACCTTGTTTGGTGGCGATAATGCAAGTGCCCACTACGTGGATTTATCGCGCCGCTTGCAACGCATCAAAGAAGCCTGCTTATCGCCTGCGCCACTTCCCGACGCGCCCGTGATGACTGAACACTCGGTCGCGGTTTCAATCTCCGATTCAAACTTTTGTCAGCAAGTTGAAGCGCTAAAAAAACACGTGATCGCCGGAGATGTGTTTCAAGTGGTGCCCTCGCGCCGTTTTACACTCGCGTGCCCGTCGCCGCTCAATGCCTATCGCGCGCTGAAACACGGCAATCCTAGCCCATATATGTTTTATCTGCGCGATAGCGAATTCAGCTTATTTGGTGCCTCACCAGAGAGCGCACTCAAATATACCCAAACGACCAATCAAGTCGAAATTTACCCTATTGCCGGTACTCGTCGACGCGGAAAAACGGCCCAAGGCAGCATTGATCACGACTTAGATAGCCGAATTGAACTTGAGCTGCGTAATGATGAAAAAGAAAATGCTGAGCACATGATGCTGGTCGATTTGGCCCGTAACGATGTTGCACGCATTAGCACGCCCGGCAGCCGCCACGTGGCCGATTTGCTCAAAGTGGACCGCTACAGCCACGTCATGCACTTAGTCTCTCGGGTGGTGGGTCAACTTAAACCCGATCTTGACGCGCTGCATGCCTACCAAGCCTGTATGAACATGGGCACGCTCACCGGTGCACCGAAACTTAGAGCGATGCAACTGATCCGTGATACCGAGCATTGCCGCCGCGGTAGCTATGGCGGTGCGGTGGGATATTTTACCGGTTCAGGCGACATGGACACCTGCATCGTGATCCGCTCCGCCTACGTTGAAAACGGCCTTGCTACCGTACAAGCCGGCGCAGGCGTGGTGTTTGATTCTGACCCACAAGCGGAAGCGGACGAAACCCGCGGCAAGGCGCAAGCCGTGATCCATGCGATTCAAGCTGCTCACCAAGGAGGCCAACCATGAGCACCCCAAAAATGGACATTGTCTTGCTCGATAACATGGACTCCTTTACCTATAACTTAGTGGATCAATTTCGCGCATTGGGTTACCCGGTCACGGTGTTCCGGCACCATTTAGATGCTGATGCCATTGTCAGCCACATTCGTGCCCTGCCCCAGCCGCTACTGGTGCTCTCGCCCGGTCCGGGTGCACCCGCCGATGCCGGCTGCATGCCCGCATTGATTGAGGCCTTACGCGGCCACGTGCCGATGTTGGGGATTTGTTTGGGCCAGCAAGCCATCGTTGAAGCCTACGGCGGCATAGTGGCAGGCGCCGGTACCATTATGCACGGCAAAGCCTCAGCCATGCACCACCAGCAACATGCGGTATTTGGTCCACTTGCCTCACCATTAACCGTCGCCCGTTACCACTCACTGGTTGCCACTGATGTCCCTGCCAACTTGGATGTCATCGCCACAACCTTTGATGGCAAAGATCAGAAAGTGATGGCCGTGGTTAACAACACCGACTATGTAGTCGGTTATCAATTCCACCCCGAATCGATTTTAACCGCGCAAGGGGCCGCGCTACTCACCCACACCATCGATTGGGCGAGTGAATTTTATCAAGGCAATCGTGATTAATAGCTAAACAAACCAATAAATAAAGAAACGAATAGAGATACAACACGTACAGCACCAATAAGTACGGACGTCAGGACAGACACATCGAGGTTAAATGCAGTGATGGATCAAGCAACCGTGGATCACCTACTAGAAGCGCTCTACCAACAGCAGTCGCTCAGCCAAACGCGCAGTGAACAACTATTTAGCGCCATTATTCAAGGCGAGCTCGAGCCTGCTCAATTAGCCGCCGCGTTAACCGCATTGAAGATTAAAGGGGAAACCCCCGAAGAAATCGCCGGCGCCGCGAAGGCACTCACCGATAACGCCGAGCCTTTTCCACGTCCCAGCTATCCGTTTGCCGATATCGTCGGCACGGGTGGCGATGGCGCGAACACCATTAATATTTCTACCACCGCCGCATTTGTGGCCGCTGCCTGTGGCGTGAAAGTCGCCAAGCACGGCAATCGCGGGGTCTCAAGCAAATCCGGCTCGTCGGATCTACTCGCCGCGTTTGGGATTGATTTGGCCATGCCTGCCGAGCAAGCGCGTGCGGCACTGGATACACTTGGCGTGTGCTTTTTATTCGCCCCGCAATACCATACCGGTGTGCGCCATGCGATGCCCGTGCGCCAAGCCATGAAAACACGCACCATCTTTAACCTGCTTGGGCCGTTAATCAATCCAGCCAAGCCCAGTATTGAGCTGATGGGCGTGTACGACCAAGCACTGGTGGCGCCAATTGCGCAAACCATGCAAAACCTCAACATGACGCGCGCGGCCGTGGTTCACGGTGACGGCCTGGATGAAGTGGCGATCCATGGCCCTACGACGGTGGCAGAAATCACGCCAACACAGATTGAGCATTACACCCTAACCCCCAGCGACTTTGGTGTATCCCAATACCCGCTGGACAGCATTGCCGGGGGCACGCCCGAGCAAAACCGCGAGATGATCCGCGCGATTTTGCAAGGTAAAGGCACAGATGCCCAGCAAGCGGCGGTAGCGGTCAATGTCGCCCTATTGCTACGCTTATTCGGACAAGAAGATTTGAAAGCAAATACCCAACAGGCCTTGGACGTGATGGCGTCGGGCAAGCCTTACACCATCATGCAAGCGTTAGCACAAAGGAGCGCAGTATGACCACGTCAGCCCTCAACGACACTATCTTAGGCCGTATTGTCGACGACAAAAAACGCTGGATCGCCGCCCGCAAAAAAGCCCAGCCGTTAGAAAGCTTTGTCGACCAACTGACGCCGAGCGATCGTGATTTTCGTGCTGCGTTAGCCGCACCGGGCTCGCAGTTTATCTTGGAGTGCAAAAAAGCCTCGCCCTCGAAAGGGGTGATTCGAGACGATTTTGATCCAGCAGCCATTGCGCAAGCATACAAGCCATTCGCCACGGCGATTTCGGTACTCACCGATGAAGACTACTTTCAGGGCAGTTTTGATTTTCTCCCCATCGTGCGTGACCAAGTTGATGCGCCGGTGTTGTGTAAAGACTTTATTATCGACCCGTATCAGGTTTACCTCGCGCGCCATTATCAAGCTGATGCGATCTTGTTGATGCTGTCAGTGCTCGACGACGCTGAATACCGTGAGCTAGCCGATTTAGCCGAGTCTTTAAAGCTGGGGGTACTCACCGAAGTGAGTACCGAAGACGAGCTGGCGCGGGCCAATGCCTTAGGGGCGGTGGTGATTGGCATTAACAACCGTAATTTGCGCGATTTAAGTATTGATCGCGATCGCACCAAACGCTTAGCACCGCAAGTGGGGGAAAAAGCGATCGTGATTTCAGAAAGTGGCATTCATAGCCACCGCCATGTGCGCGACCTCGCCGATTACGCCGACGGCTTTTTGATTGGCAGTGCCTTAATGGCAGAACCCGATCTCACGCTTGCGCTACGTAAAGTGATCTTGGGCGATAACAAAGTGTGCGGGTTAACCTCAGCCGATGATGCCCTCGCCGCCTATGACGCGGGCGCGGTTTATGGCGGGCTCATTTTTGTTGAACACTCGCCGCGCGCGGTAACCCCAGCCGTGGCCGAACGTGTACAGCAAGGCGCGCCGCTTCGCTATGTGGGCGTGTTCCAAAACCACGCAATAGAGACAGTCGCAGCGCATGCCCATCAGCTCAACCTACACGCGGTGCAATTACATGGCGATGAAGATGCTGCGTACTTACAAGCACTGCGCGAAAGGCTTCCGACCCACTGTGAAATGTGGAAAGCGCACGGTGTGTCTGATGTCGCCCCAGCGTTAGACGGCATCGACGCAGACCGCCACCTCATCGACAGCCGAGTCGGTCAGCAATCTGGCGGCACCGGCAAAACCTTTGATTGGCACCTGATCCCAAAAGCGGCCAAAGACAAAGTGATGATCGCGGGTGGTTTGACGCCCGACAATGCCGCAAAGGCCGCTGCACAAGGCTGCTTAGGGCTCGATTTTAACTCCGGCGTCGAACATGCGCCCGGTGTGAAAGACGCCCACAAGCTTAACGCGGCGTTTCGTGCCCTACGCCGTTATTAATTGTCCAGAGATGAGTGATTACGCCGGGGTGAACGACGCACCTCGGCACCAAATTAAAGACGTAAAAGGATTATTATGAGCAAGCTTAACCCTTATTTTGGTGAATTTGGCGGCCAGTACGTGCCACAAATTTTGGTGCCTGCGCTCGATCAACTCGAGCAAGCGTTTATTGATGCGCAAGAAGATCCCACCTTTAAAGACGACTATATTCGTCTATTGCAAGAATACGCGGGACGCCCCACCGCACTGACGTTATGCCGTAATCTTACCAAGGGCACCAAGACTAAACTCTATCTCAAACGTGAAGATTTACTCCACGGTGGCGCGCACAAAACCAACCAAGTGCTTGGCCAGGCGATGCTCGCTCAGCGCATGGGCAAATCAGAAATTATTGCCGAAACGGCGCCGGACAACACGGCGTGGCGACCGCACTCGCATGTGCGCTGTTGGGGCTAAAATGCCGCATTTATATGGGCGCCAAGGATGTTGAACGTCAAAGCCCCAATGTGTTTCGCATGAAGCTGATGGGCGCAACGGTGATCCCCGTGCACGCGGGCTCTTCGACCCTCAAAGATGCCTGTAACGAGGCGATGCGCGACTGGTCTGCCAACTATGATACCGCGCACTACTTGCTCGGCACCGCGGCCGGCCCTCATCCTTTCCCGACCATTGTGCGCGAGTTTCAACGCATTATTGGTGAAGAAACCCGCGAACAAATCCTGCGCGCAGAAGGCCGCTTGCCCGATGCGGTGATCGCCTGTGTCGGCGGCGGCTCAAACGCCATTGGCATGTTTGCTGATTTTATTGAAGACAAAGACGTGCGCTTAATTGGCGTGGAACCGGCCGGTAAAGGACTCGATACCGATCAGCACGGCGCCCCCTTAAAACACGGCAAGCCCGGGATTTTCTTTGGGATGAAATCGCCATTAATGCAAGATGAATATGGCCAAGTAGAAGAGTCGTATTCCGTGTCTGCCGGGTTAGATTTCCCGTCCGTGGGACCTCAACATGCCCACCTCAACGCCATTGGTCGTGCTGAATACCCGGCGGCCACGGATGACGAGGCGCTGGAAGCCTTTAAATCACTGGCGCGTAATGAGGGGATCATTCCCGCATTAGAAACCGCCCACGCCCTGGCACACGCGCAAAAAATGATCGCCGCCGACCCCAATAAAGAGCAGATATTGGTGGTTAATTTATCGGGCCGAGGCGACAAAGATATTTTTTCGGTTTATGAGATTTTAGAAGGCAAAGGAGAGCTGTAATGGTGGCACCATCAACGCGATACTCATCAATGTTTGCAAACTTGGATGCCAAACAGCAAGGCGCCTTTGTTCCCTTTGTGACCTTGGGGGATCCGAATCCTGAGCAATCGCTCGCCGTGGTCGATGCCTTGATTGAAGGTGGCGCGGATGCCCTAGAGCTCGGCATGCCATTTTCCGATCCGCTCGCTGATGGGCCGACCATTCAAGACGCCACCATCCGAGCGCGGGCAGCCGGCACTACACCCGATACCTGTTTTGACATGTTAGCGACCATTCGTGCCAAGCACCCCACGATTCCCATTGGGTTATTAATGTACGCCAACTTAGTCTATGCTCGGGGTATCGAAACATTTTACACCCGCTGCGCTGAGGTTGGCGTCGACTCGGTGCTTATCGCCGATGCCCCGATTTCTGAATCCGCCCCCTTTCGTGATCACGCCCTAGCGCACGGTATCGATCCGATTTTTATCGCCCCACCCAATGCGGACGATAAAACCCTCGCCAAAGTGGCCGAGCTGGGTCGTGGCTATACCTATTTGGTATCGCGCGCCGGGGTAACTGGTGCGGAAGCCAAAGCCGGCACACCGGTCGAGCACTTGCTAGGTACCCTACTTCATCATCAAGCACCGCGCCCGCTACTTGGGTTTGGTATTTCAACCCCTGAGCAAGTCAAGGCAGCCATTGTGGCCGGAGCCGCCGGTGCAATATCAGGCTCAGCGGTGGTGAAAATTATTGAAACCCATCAGCACGACGTGCCGACTATGCTCAACGCGCTTACTGAGTTTGTCCGAGCCATGAAAGCGGCAACAGCACACGCCTCGTAGCTTTCAGTCGCTTGTCGTCATCAGTACCGATAGCAAAAAGCCCACCAGGCAAGTCGTGCCATGGTGGGCTTTTTTTACAACAGCGGACTAAACATATAAAAAAACTGCTCGATAGGTTTGAGGTAAACCGGCCTTTGTTGCCAGCTCTCAGGGTTCACGCGCGAAGACTGAGCCAGATAATCCTGATGTAATTGGTTAATAGCAGCACAAAATTCAGGGTCATCGACAGTCAAAGTCAATTCAAAGTTTAACCATAGGCTGCGCATATCAAGATTTACCGTTCCCACTAAGCAGTACTGCTCATCGACAAGCACTGACTTGGTATGCAATAAGCCACCGCTGAAGCGATAGATGTTTATCCCCGCTGACATCAAGTCCTCAAAAAATGAGCGACTCGCCCACTCCACCATCAGCGAATCATTTTTTTCCGGCACAATGATCGTCACTTTCACACCGCGTTGCGCCGCGGTTTGCAGGCTGACCATCAGGCCTTCACTGGGGACTAAATAAGGCGTGGTAATCGTAATACTGGTTTCCGCTTGGTGAATGGCCAAGGTGAGCACTTGTTGGATCATTCCCTCAGGCAATCCAGGCCCCGACGGAATCGCTTGTACGGCATGATTGGCATGTTGATGATCTTCTATCATCAAGCATTCGGGCGCACTGGGCAGGTCACGAATGCCGGTTTCAACTTCCCAGTCCCAGGCAAATACGCTGCTAAGCACCGATACCGTCGGCCCCGACACGCGAACCATCACATCGACCCACTGACCAACACCCGCATTTTGCTTGAAAAATCGTGGATCGACCATATTCATCGAGCCGGTATAAGCCAGTTGGTTATCGATAATAACCACTTTACGATGCTGGCGAATATCGAGGCGACGAAAGAACATCCTGAACGGGTTCACCGCCAGTGCTTCTATCAGCTCAACCCCGGCCTCGCGCATCGCATGAGGCCATTTACTACGGAAAAAAGCTTTGCTCCCTGCAGAATCCAACATGATCCGCACTGGAATGCCCTGTTTTGCTTTATCGCACGCCGCCTGCGCCACCTCATCAGCGTGCCCGCCCGGGTGCCAGATATAAAACACCATATCCACACTTTTTTGCGCCTGACGAATGTCGAGTGCCACAGATTTAAGGATCTCTGCCGGTTCCGTTTTCAACGCCAATTGATTGCCCGTGAGCTCAGGGACACCAATTCGAGCATGACAGAGCCGGTTCACATGGTGGGATTGCTCATTAATATGATGGGGACGGTGCGCGGGACACGCTTGTAAACTTAACAGCCACTGACGATAAGGCTCAAACATCGCTTTCGCCCGCACGGCTCGGGTTTTCCCCAAGTTCAATTCTCCAAAAAGCAGGTACGCAATCACCCCCACAATCGGCAGAATATAGATAATCATCAGCCAAGCAATCGACACGCCCAGTGCGCGTCGCTTGAATACCACGCGTATCGTTACACCCGCAATTGTTAACCAGTACAGTAACAACAACAGTACGGTAAGGATTTCGTAGACTTTTTCCATGCCCAAGTGCACACCTTGATAGTCATTAATAAAGGGTTAACCCGCTAGCTCTTCCATTCTGCCTAGGTTATGAGCGGGTGCAAGCAACGTCTTGTCTTTAGGTTACGACACAATCAGACTCGACAGTGAGTTAACGCACATCATTGGCGCTTATCTTAGCGCAGTCAGTCATATTATTGTGACAACTCACCGCAATGTTACTAGATTGTTAAATCAGTGATTGCAGCAGAGAAAGTCACTGTGATACTCACTATAGGTAGCGAATCGCGCTTATCACTGTCGAAGAAGTCATCACGAGCAGGAAGAATATGGGGAAATTATGCTTATTTTAGGCATTACATACGGCAAGATCTTCAAATTCTACGCATAAACTGTTTTACTTACGAGTCTTTGAGCTGGGAATCACTCATCCAAGTTCGTAATAAAAAGTTTACACCTTTGACAGTTTCATCAACGACGACATCCTGAGGTGTCGTTAAAAAAATCAATTAATTATCGCAAACGATAACGAGTAGGTATGGCAAACACACAACGCGCACAATTTTCATCCCGCATTGGGTTTATTTTGGCGGCAGCAGGCTCAGCCATTGGGCTAGGCAACATTTGGGGATTCCCTACCCAAACCGCCTCTAACGGCGGCGCCGTTTTTCTATTCATTTATCTGCTAATGGTTTTTATCCTAGCGTACCCTCTTTTAATAGCAGAACTCACTATTGGTCGTTACGGTAATGCCAACCCTGTTCGCTCTTTGTCGTCGGTTGCCGGCGGACACAAGTGGTTGGGCCGCCTGCTCGGCTTAGTCGGTATGCTGGGAGCGACGGGTATTCTGAGCTTCTATGCCATTGTCGCTGGCTGGCTGGTCGGGTTTATGGTCTCGCCTTTACTCACCGCATTGGGCTTTACCGAAACAGCAACCTGGTTAGAATCATTTAGCGATACCCGAAATCTGGTATTGATGCTGTGTTTTATGGTGCCGACCATCCTGGTTGTGCGCAATGGCATTGCTAACGGTATTGAACGTTGGTCATCCCGCCTTATGCCCGTCCTGTTTTTGTTGTTCGTGGTCATGGTGGTGTACATTTTGTTCCAACCGGGTGCGATCGACGGTTTAAAAATGTACCTGATCCCCGATATGTCACACCTGTCACCTAGCCTGGTTGTGAGTGCCATGGGGCAAGCCTTCTTCTCGTTATCGCTCGGTGTCTGCGTGATGATGGTCTACGGCTCTTACTTATCCAAATCTGCCAGCATTCCTAAAACGGCCGCGCAAGTTGCGCTACTCGATACGGGCATTGCCTTTACCGCGGGGCTACTGATCATGCCCGCCATGTTTGTGGCACAGCACAATGGGGTGGCGATATACAGTGAAGCGGGCGAATTGCTGAGCAGCGACACCCTGGTATTTAGCGTATTACCGGCCATGTTTGACACCATGGGCTCGGCTGGCTTATTCATCGGTTTTGCCTTCTTCCTGCTCATGGTGATTGCGGCACTCACCTCGGCGATTTCCATGCTTGAAGTGCCTGTCGCCTGTGCGACCGAAGAGCTGAAACAATCACGAGAAAAAGCGGTCTGGTGGATAGGAGGCCTGATCACCGCCGCCTCGGCCATCATCGTCTACAACTTTGGCGAGCTGTTTGGCTTGGTCGTCACCGTGACCACCGAATACGCACAGCCAATTCTCGGTCTACTGTTTGCGCTTGTCGCCGGTTGGCTATGGCACCGCAACGAAATATTAAAAGAGTTGGTGCAAGGCAGTCCTGAACTGGGCGACACCTGGTTCTGGAAAATTTGGCCCGGATATGTGCGTGTTATTTGCCCCATTTTAATGCTGTTGGTCTTCGGCTGGGATTGGGTTTAACGCTTATCGGACCAATAAAAACTTGCCCGAATGCTGTGTTAGCGGTCACAATTCTTATCTTGTACTGTAAAAAAGGGGCGCATTGCCCCTTTTCAATAAGATGTGAAGAGAGCCATGTCTGACAATAAAAACAACTGCCCACGCGGCCAACTGCTGCTTCGTACATTAGCGATGCCTGCGGACACTAACGCCAATGGTGATATTTTTGGTGGCTGGATTATGTCTCAGCTCGATCTGGCCGGCGCCATTTTGGCGAAAGAAATCTCAGGCGGTCGCGTTGTGACTGTCTCAGTCAATGACATTACCTTTAAATCACCGGTGAGCGTCGGCGATGTGGTCTGCTGCTACGGTACCTGCCAACGTATCGGCAATACGTCGATAACCATTGAACTCGAGGTATGGGTTAAGCCCGTCAGCCATGATGAAATTGGTGATCGTAATAAGGTCAGTCATGCAACATTTAACTATGTTGCCATTGATGAGAACGGCCGCCCTCGCGCGATCAAAAAATAAAAAAAGAGGGCCTTTTTGTTCAACAGGCCCTCTTTTTTCACGGTGAATCGTGGTTACATGTTTTTACGCTCATCGATGCATTCATCTGAGCCCATTTCAAACTCTCGACAAATCCAAGGCCGATTTTCATAAATCGTGCACATAAACGTGTCTCGATCAACCGCCGAGCACCAACCATCGTCAAGCCGTTTCATTACCTCTCCGCCCCAAGCATCGATTTCAATATGCTCTCTCGGTACACCGGTATCGGTAATCAGCATCACCTCTAAGCGACAGCAACACGCTTTACACGTCGCGCAGGTAACATCGGAGGTTGGCACGTTTGTTACTTCAATAGTCATAAACAGCTACATGTGACTGGATTACTGGCATCCTACGCTAAATTGACCGTGTTGACGAACCAAGGCCCTAAGATAGAAGGGAGTTTAAGATAGAAGGGAGTTTATGTGTTTGACTCACTGAATTGCTACACTTGGGATCACAACGCATTCGATTCCCACGGCAAACGCGCGGCCTACATCATGCGCTTGGTGGCTAATAGTGATACCGGCAAGATAGGATCGTAATAGACGTATCATCCACGGCGTAAACCAGCCGATTGGTATCATCAATACGCCGCGACCAAAAGCCGGTCAGGTTTTCTTTTAGTGCTTCGGGCTTACCTATTCCCTCGAATGGCGTTCGTTTTACATCGAGGATAAGCTTGTTGATTCGCTTGAGTGTTTTTCTATCCTGACGTTGCCAGTAAACGTAGTCACGCCACGCATCATCCGTCCAGCAAAGTAAGCGACTACTCATCGTCATCGACTAATGCGTGCTCCATCGCTTTTCCCATCTTGTACTGAGTAATAGACCGATTTAGGTGCTCAGCATTGGCGGGTGAGCGCAACAAATGAACGGTTTCCATAAGGCTGTTGTAGTAGTCAAGCGACATCACCACCGCGTCTTCCGCATCACGTCGGGTGATGATAGTGGTATCAGCGTCATCAACCACTCCATCTAATACCGTTTTGAGGCCATTTCTCGCTTCAGTAAACGAAATAATTTTCATCGGATCACTCCTATTCGTACAACATCGAAGTATAGAGCAACAAACCAGACATGTACAACTTAAAGAACATGTTTAGTGGTTATTCGCTTAACACAACCGCCCCGCAGTGACAGCGGGCCAAGTGTTCGGGTTGGATGGATGTTTGACCGACTTGTTTTATCATGCGCTTACCTGCTCAGTTTCATGGTTATCAAGCGGATAGACTTTCTCAAAGCGCTCTAACACCAAAGGTGATTGGGTTGTAAACGGCACGCCGAGAGTTCGCCCTTCCTGCTCAAAAAATGCAAGATGTGCCTGCCGCCACCACGCATAGCTCTTGTCGCCTTCACCTTCCGCTGCGGCAAATTCAGCAGTCACTTGATCAAACGGGCACTCGCTCACTTCAGTTACTTTAATAATACAAACCGGCTGCTGCGCCCAGTTAAGCACCACAGTTAAACGGCCCACTTGTGGGTAGGGTTCGTTTTCTATCTCATAGCAGGCTTTTAAGCTGCACGATGCGCGTTTAATGCCTTGGTCAATCAAACGAGCGCATTCATTGGCGTTGTATTCATCCGCGCAAAAGTACTCGACAATGGTTTCAGGCACGGCCTGACGTTCTTCGTCACTTAAAGTGGCAAGGTAGGCGTTTAAGTATTCCTGTTGTTCTGTATTCATTAGCATCCTTGATCTTTCTACCTAATTCGCGGTTTGGCACGTTGCGCGAGTTATCAACACAGTAGTTTTAGCCGTTTAATTCACACGTTTGTTTCTTTTACATTGCCAGCTATCGTAGTCATCGCCGATTTGCATACGTGATGCTGACAATGCTTCAACGTCGTACTGAAATCGTCGTGTGCCATTCCATGCCGGTGTAATGTATACGGTTTCAATATCGGAGATATAATCTTGACTGAAGCTGTCTTTGCTCTGAAACTCAAACGGATTGTAAACCAACTTAATTGTCTCGTTGATTAACTCCCATTCACCTGTCGCATCATATAAAAAATGCGCATTCTTTTCGCCAAGAAAATATTCAACACGTCCTTGTAGTGAGAACGCGTTGTTATCTTTTAATGTCCATTGCTCTTTGTAGACTTTATCACCTTGCATGGTAAACGAGCATGTCCACTGCCCCATTAGGTTCTGCTTTTTAATGGGGAGCTCTGCAGCCACAGTACTAAAACATGGCAGCATTGCTGTGAATGTAAAAAAGAGAACACAGTTACTTTTCACACAAACATTCCTTTTATACGTGTTTCTGGTAAATAGTCATCCTCATGCTGCTAGGCACGCAGATGAGGAAGCTATTTGACAGTGTTATCGCTTATTCCACATCGAATTGGTCACTACTTGGACGTAACTGACGCTGGAGGCCTGATAAGAAGTTTCGCAGCACTTGGTCTTTGCACTCTTTATAGTGTTTATTATCCGGTTTACGGAAAAAGGCACTGAGCTCATGCTTACTTAAGCGAAAATCGGCAAGCTGCAGAATATCTAAAATATCGTCTGCTTTTAAGTTCAAAGCAATGCGTAATTTTTGAAAAACGATATTATTACTTAGCCTTTGCTCTGGCTTAGGCTGCTCACCGTCTCGTTTACCACGTTTAAGATTGATAAAGCCATTCAGAAATATCGCTAGTTCTGTATCGCTAAGTTTAACAAAATATTCATCGTCTTCTTTTTTCAGCCAGCGACTGACTTGATCATTGGTCACTGTATAATCGGCTAAAGCGAAGATCTCAGTCGTTACATTATCTTTTAAATCAAATGTATAGCGTACACGGCGTAAAATGTCATTATTGGTCAAAATAGTTCCTAGTCTTAGGTAAATCCAGTGCTATCAACGTGAAAACTGGAAGACATGGATCATATCAGGTTTACTCTCTATTCCCTATCAATTGTGTTCATTTAAGGCAAAGTCATCACTTCAGGCTTGACTGAGCCTCATCGTCCTTCTTCGATAGCAGGCGATCCAAACTGCGTAATAAATCGCATTAAAAGAATAAACCTGCACCGTTGGTAATATGGCGGTGATCGTACGTTCAATGCTCAGAGACGGCGTAATGTGAGATAAAAACCTCGCCAAAAATGAGTGATTGACGACGTACTAAAAAAACATAGATCAACAGCCTAATTAGCAGGCGTCGAAATGGTAATAGTAAGGTTGCTTTTGCTGGGTAAGTTCTCGTTCTAACTTCTCACCACAATATGGACAGCACTGAATCTCCCGATGTCAGGATAGTTGTTCAGATCTGGCCCATTGAGGCGACCTCTGAGCAGCATTCGACACGATTATCCTCCATGCGGGGAGCGGATCATGGTCTGCGTGGGCGTGACAGCCTATCTACCCACTTTTTGGTCGGATCTTTTGCCTTTCCGACACCAGCCGGATCGTAACCTGCTTCTTGAGCTTCTTGGCGTATGGATTCTTAACGGACTCAGAAAAATCGTAATGATCACGCATGTCTATATCCTTCATAAGTCGTTATCGTTTGTCCGCTGGATGATTAACCCCATCATTTGTTACAACATCACCTAAATCAAATGGATTTACCCCGTTTAAGCAACCCACATTAAAACCATACTCACTTGGATCTGAACGCCTTTGGTGATGTGTATAAATACCGCAGTTTGAGCAGAAGTAATGCTTTGCTGTATTCGTATTGAATTGATAAAGTTTTAAACGCTCTTTACCTTTCAAAATACGAATGCCATCCAATTTTACTGAGGCTACTATTGCTCCTTTACGACGGCATATCGAGCAATCACAACGCCTAGGCTTTTCGATGCCCTGTGGCAAGTGCAACTCAAACTCGACTGAACCACAATGACATTGAGCTTTGTGAAACTCTTGAATTACTGTGCTTCCAACTTCCTTGATCATCCGTAACTTCCTAGTTTTCTAACGCTTGCAGCATGCGCACCCTTGGAATGGAGCCAAAGGCGCAATTTAAAGGTCAAAGGGCGCCGCCGTGCTTGGCCGTGTTATGTGTTTAGATCCCTACAGTACAGGGCATATTTTTCGAAATCATTCCGGCTGTAGGCGCCCTCTGCGAGCGTCAAAGGTTCACCATTTAGGAAGCGCTTGTGATGGATATACGGCTCTAACGAATCCCAGGCCTTTATAAAAGCAGGACCCCACATTTTTGAAAAATGCTCTCGACTAATAAGCCCTGACATAGCCATATAGGACAATCGTTGCATCACAATACTGACACGATACGCTGCATCAACGGTTTCTTTACACCAAGCGACCTCATGGTCTTCACTCCCTAGCTCTCCGTTTGAATAGTCGCCTGCATTATGAAGCAATGATAGGTCTGACTTGATCTTTGACATTTCATCCATTGCCCAAAGCAACAGGGTACTGTCCCTATTTTTTACTTCCTCTTTGATGGTGCGGTAAGCAAAAATTACCGACACGAGTAAGAAAAAATTGATGAGAAGCATCAGGATTGATGTAATTGCTGAAACACCAGACCAATCCAGCGGGTTTAATGCTACCTTAACCGATTCCATCTAACCTCCAAGCTAGAAATACACATAACTAACAAACAAGCGGCGTCACTCATTGGTGTTGCACCCGTGACAAAAGAAAGTGGACGGTATAAAAGCAAATGAGTGATCCAAGGTGGACGTGCTCAAGTTCGTACCGTGTTGTATATAGCGATGATGTCTGCGATGCAATGTAATCCTGTTTCTAAAGCCACGTATACCCGATTAGTCGCCGCTAAAAAGCCGAAAAAAGTCGCCATTATTGCCTGTGTGCGCAAGATGGTCGTGATCTTAAATTCGATGCTCACAGACATAAAAATCTCGCTAAAATTTAGTGATTGACGACATACTGGTTTGTTGTGCGCCACTTGCGATTACCTCAAATTAATACCATAATTAGGTACTATTTGGTATCAGGAGATTGCAATGGCTAAAAATACTAGCATCACTCTCGGCGAACACTTTGATAGCTTCATCAGTAACCAAATCCAAAGTGGACGCTATGGCTCAGCAAGTGAAGTAATTCGTTCCGCTCTACGTTTACTCGAAACACAAGAAACGAAAATAAACACTTTACGACAACTACTCGTTGAAGGTGAAGAAAGTGGTATGGCTGATTATGACCTCGATTCGTTTATCAGTGAACTAGATAGCGAAGAGGGAAAATGAAACCATTTCAACTAACCAACAAGGCAAAGTCTGATTTAAAAGACATTGCCTTGTTTACCTCCCGCAGGTGGGGCCGCGAGCAACGTAATATTTACCTCAAACAATTCGATGAATCATTTTGGCTACTCGCTGAAAATCCTGATATTGGTAAAACTTGTGATGAAATCAGAGATGGCTACCGAAAATTTCCACAAGGAAGCCATGTTGTTTTTTATCAACAAATTGGTAGCCAAAACATCCAGATCATCAGAATCTTGCATAAGAGTATGGATGTGAACCCAATCTTTGGCGTATAACGCCTATGTTTCTTCCTACTCTGCCAATCAGCAGTAGACAGGAGAAACACCATGACCCCTCTACAACAACGGCACTTCGATGCTCTTTATCAACAGCACCTCGACAACTTAACGCTTCAAGGCAAACCAACACAGTACAATGGCTAGAAAGGCAAACCACCAAGTTGTTGCCAACCACGTATTTTATGGTGACCTTCCGGTACACCGACAGCCAGATAAATCAATCGGCGACCCGCTCGTTGCCTACCAATCAGTTCCTGATGTTAATACTTCAGCATGTCTTACCCAAAGGGCTACAACGCGTGCGTGACTATGGCTTATTGCATGGCAGCGCCAAACACAAGCGATACCATATTCAACGTATATTGCTTCACGTGGCACACCAGACCTTGCCCGTTGAGACGGCCCCTGAGCAGCATACGACACGATGTTGTCCTACATGCGGGGAGCGGCTCATGGTCTGCGTGGGCGTGACACGACCGAGGTAGCCGAAAGGCGAACAGAATAAGGAGAATGGCGTTCACTTAAACACAGGAGAGCAAACCGACAAAAACCACATCGTATGTAGCGTCAATTATCTTGGCCGGTTTTCCGACAATTATCCTGGCCGGTTGATACCGATTTTTAACTACCGTTGCTCATCGCCATTTTGCGCCGGTAACTTTCACCTTCACAATGAAGGATTGTCGCATGATGCACCAG
>NZ_JABWMG010000011.1:0-113442 GCF_013366455.1 Salinivibrio sp. EAGSL
GGCTCTCATTATCTAATTAGCGCTTAGTATTAGGCTTTAGTTAGCAAAAATTTAAGCATCAAAGCAATTAAGTGTAAGACTTTGATGAGACAGAATTGGTGCGGAGTGGTAGTTCAGTTGGTTAGAATACCGGCCTGTCACGCCGGGGGTCGCGGGTTCGAGTCCCGTCCACTCCGCCACTACTTATAGGGGTATAGCTCCAACTGGCAGAGCAGCGGATTCCAAATCCGCGTGTTGGGGGTTCGAATCCCTCTACCCCTGCCACCTAAAAAGCACCGACTTATGTCGGTGCTTTTTTTATACAAGTATCACTCGATACACTGGCTTATTGATGGTTTTGGTGTGGCAGTTAGATCTGCGTGTTGGGGGCTGGGGCGCCAGTCCGCTGGGTCGCCAGCCCGGTCGAATCCCTCTACCCCTGCCACCTAAAAAGCACCGACTTATGTCGGTGCTTTTTTTATACAAGTATCACTCGATACACTGGCTTATTGGTGGTTTTGGTGTTTATGAGTAAGAACACTTATTAGTCGTTTTTGGCGACGAATTGGCTTGGCCCAGTCGTATTAGGCTGATGACTAAAACAGAGTTCATAAGTGAAGGCGGTGGTATGCTTGGTGTCTTCTCCGCTTGTATGTTTATATTCCACTTCAACAATCACTCGTTGGTAGCCCGCGCCTTCAAATTGATCGATCTGCGCTAATCTCGTTGAAAGATCGTCAGCTTTAAATAACCAGCCTTTTACTCTGTCCTTTGCGTTATCACTTAACTCGATCCCTGGGTGCCCTGCTGCCGATCCCCAGCCACGGTCGGTGCGTATTGCTTGTATGCTGGCTTTGTGCCAGCTCCCTTTCATATCAGCGAGCAGGTGGTGGTTCTCTTCGTCTGGACAAAGAGTACCGTAAACAAATAGATTATTGAGCATAGGCGTCGCTCCATGAATACACCTTGTTATCATTGCTTTTCTATCCTATCTCTGACATCAAGTGTGCGGCAAGTGATAAGGTGTGTTTATCACTTGTATTTAGGCATTAACGATCGCAAAATCGGCGCCCGATGTAGGGGCAACCTATACTTTCAGTGGTGAGCTTTATGGTGGTAATTAAGTAATGAAACGACGTATTGGCAAGGTAGTGGCCTGGGGAAGCGCCATTTTAGTCCCAACGGCCATAGTGGGTGTCAATGGTTACTTTACTGTCCCCGATGGGTCACAGTTACACACTGTCTCTGGTATTTATCGCCAATGTGTTGATTATACCCATTCATTACCGCTGGATGAACAAGGCCATTTCTCTTTGCTGGTTTGGAACATTTACAAACAGCAGCGGCCACAATGGGATACAGCATTGACGCAGTATCGAGATCCGCATCGTCTTATGCTATTACAGGAAGCGAGTTTTGGCCCTCAACTCGCGCGCTGGATTACACAGTCATCACTTCATTATGATCAAGCCTATGCGTTTGCGATGCAAGATGCGGTCGCTGGGGTTATGAATCTTTCTCAGGTTAATCCTCTCCATAGCTGCGCTTATACAGCGGTAGAGCCCTATTTACGCTTGCCCAAAAGTGCACTGTACAGTGAGTATCAGCTTTCCAATGGTCAGCGACTGGCTGTGGTCAATATTCATAGCATTAACTTCACTTACGCGATGGCGGCTTATAAAAAGCAATTAGCAGCGCTTGAGCAAGCCTTGTTACGTGTTGATGGACCGATTATCTTGGCAGGGGATTTTAATACGTGGTCGCAACGGCGATTAGAAGCAGTCAGAGCGATGGTGTCGCGTTTGTCTTTACAAGAAATGCATTTTCAACCGGACCAGCGGATGACTAAGTTTGGGCTGCCTTTGGATCATATATTCTATCGCGGATTGACCGTGGAGCAGGCCAGTGCGATTGATAATGGTGCCTCCGATCATGCGGCGATGGAGGCACAACTTAAGGTGCTAGGGTGAGCGCTCGTCGCGTGTGATGCATTAACCCATAGCTGTAATGGATTAACTCACAGCAATGATGATCGCCCAGCCACCGAAAACAGCTACCCAGGGGAGAGTGGCGACAACAATGGCTTTACCTTGATTTAATGGTGTCCAGGTACCAATAGCGGTAATACTGAGGACCCAGTACCATGGTAGGAGCAAGGGTAAACTGGCTGCCCAGGCTGTCCAGGGTGATGTCAGCGGTAGCTTGAGCAGGCCATTCAGACTATTGAGATCAGCATGAGCCGGAAGGATAAAGCTCGGTGCGAGTGTCATATTGGTATAGCTTGCTAAATCACCAATGACTGCCGGCAGGAAAATAAAGCAGGATGCCGCTAACCAGTGACGATAGCCAAAGTTAGGTGCCTCTTGCTTGGTGGATAACCGGAACCAAAGGGCTAAGGCAAAAATTACCGCGGCACGACCAAACCAATCCCCCAATACTTCAGAGGCTAGGAGTGTTTCTCGTTGTAACCACTTTTCCGCTTCTGCTTGAGGCATGGACAGCTGTTGAGCCAGTGCTTGGTGAAGGGTTGATACATCCGTGTGATCAAAATAAGCACTCCAAAACGCAATCGCGCTCAAGCACATTAGTAAATAAGCAACCCAGCCCCACGCTGGTCGTTGACTTAGTGCGGCGAAACACGCACTTGGTCGGAGTACGGTGTCACGTAAGGCATAAAATGGATTGGTTGAGGCTTGCATCATGAGCCACTACTCCGTGAAATATCAATATGAAGCGTCAACTGTTGCCCCGGTTGGATATATGCGTTCTGGCGCAGTTGGTTCCATTTGATTAAATCTGACACGGATACCTTATATCGATGTGCAATCGTGCTCAGTGAATCACCTTGGCGAATACGGTAGGTGATTGTGCGAATACGTTGTGCATTGTTTTCTTTATCCCACACAACGAGCTGTTGACCAATGCTTAAGGTGTCGCGAGGACTCATGCCGTTCCACTTCGCGAGTTGGCGATAATCCACGTCATAACGACGCGCAATCGTCCAAAAACTATCTCCCTGACGTACTGTGTGAGTACGCTTATAACCATCACGCTCGGCAGCCTGCAAGGCGGCCAACCGTTGAGGAGCACTTAGCGTGTATTGAGACTCATCTTTGAGCGATACCGGGATCATTAAGCGTTGACCCACACGAATGCGTGATGAGCGTAACTGATTCGCGCGTTTGAGTACTTTTACCGTGGTATTATACTGGTCTGCTATCTCACTTAGGCTATCGCCCGACTTAACCGCATAGCGTTCGACACGAAGTCCCTGATTCTTATTTTTCGCGAGCTCGGTATTGAAGCGCGCCACCTTATCATTCGGCAGTAAAAGGTGAGTTGGGCCCGATGGAGACGTTGCCCAGTGGTTATAGGCTGGATTAAGGCTTTGCAGTTCTGACACAGTCAAACCCGCATAGTTAGCTGCTAACGCGAGATCCATTTGCATACCCGGATCGACCATGGTTAACACTGGCTGGTTAGGGATTTCAGGGAGATCTAAACCGTATTTGTTTTTATTGCGCAGCACGTCACCCAGTGCGATGAGTTTGGGCACATAACTGCTGGTCTCTTTAGGAAGGTCAAGGTGCCAGAAATCGGTCGGTTTTCCGCGCTGCTCGTTACGTCGGATCGCTCTTGATACGCGCCCTTCGCCGGAATTGTACGCCGCGATTGCGTGTAACCAGTTGCCATCAAACATGCCGTGCAAGTACTCGAGGTAATCAAGTGCGGCATCGGTTGATTGGGCCACATCACGTCGGCCGTCATACCACCAGTTTTGTTCTAAGCCAAAGCGTCGCCCCGTAGCAGGAACAAACTGCCATAAGCCCGCGGCTCTACCATGAGAATAGGCAAACTGATCAAACGAGCTTTCAACAACAGGCAGCAGTGCCAGCTCGAGTGGCATATTACGAGCTTCTACTTTTTCAACAATAAGGTGTAAAAAGGGCGTCGCGCGCTCAGTCACGGTTGCGAGGTGATTAGGGTAGTTTAAATACCAATTTCGATACCGCCTCACCGATGCATTATTTGGGACAGGCAAGGAGAGTTGCATACTGATCCGCTGCCAAACATCCTCTTGTTTTTGCGGTGAGAGTACCGTGGGTTGGTTAGGTACCGCTTTCTCTGGTGTTACTGCGGTCTCTGTGGGCGCAGATGAAGCCTTCTGGGCCGCAATAGGAGACGCTTTGTGGGCGGTATCCGTGTCTTGAGCGTCACCCGTTGACTGACAGCCGCTCAGCAACAGTGTGCTCAATAAAACTAAACGGTACTTCATGGCATAAAAACCTTCGTCCAAAATAGCCGATGATGATAGGGGCTGGTCTCACTGATGACAAGAGACTCAGCTCAAAATTCGTCCTTCCACTGACGTAAGGCGCGGAAAACTTCTAATTCAGTGTTATCTTGCGCACGCCTGCTGACCGCTTGAATCACGCTTGGCTCATGAATGCGCAAAAACGGATTGATACGTTTTTCGCGTCCAATGGTGCTCGGTAGTGTTTGTTTTTCCTGAGCGCGTAAGCGGTTGACTTCTTCGCGATACAAATGGAGATCATCGTTTTCAGGTTCGACAGTGAGTGCGAAGGCAACATTGGCAGCGGTATACTCGTGGGCGCAATAGACCTCTGTTTCAATCGGCAAGGAGGCTAGCTTCTTAAGCGAATTTAGCGCTTGTGCTGCGGTGCCCCCAAGCAAGCGGCCACAGCCAGCAGAGAATAGCGCATCACCACAAAACAGCTTCCCATCGCCAACAAAAGCGATGTGATCATCAGTATGTCCTTCAACTCCGACCACTAAAAATCGATGATCGAAAACATCAATCTGATCGCCATCTCCCACTGCCATACTTAAGCGCGGGATAGGTTTGATTTCCGGTCCGATAACTTGGGCGCTGGGTGCGAAACGGACAAGCTCCTCAATACCATTCGTATGATCCCAGTGGTGATGTGTGATAAGAATACAAGACAGTGTCAACGTATTTGCTTTGAGATAGTCAATAACCTGACTTGCTTCACCGGGATCGACCACGGCGCATCGATTATCTTCACTAATAATGAGCCATATGTAATTATCGTTAAATGCAGGTATGCTTTTGACGTGAAGCATTGGGTTCTCCAGCGATAGAATGAGCCTTAATAATGAAACCAGCGCGCATTGAACATCAGTTTGACTATCCCTATACATGGGACCAGATTGCCTACGGTGATTGGGCGCGCACCCAATTGCAAACTCGGCTGGATGAGTGCCTGCCTACTTTATTCGGCTACCATTTGCTTAAATTAGGTGGATTAAGCTGCGAGCTAGTCAGTGAACAGTGTAACATTCAACACCAAGTCTGTGTCGATAAACACAATCCGATGCGTAACCTCACGGCTGCCCACTATGCCTTACCGTTTATCCAAAAGTCCTTTGATGTCTGTTTACTCGCACACCAACTTGATTATAGCGACGACCCGCACCGATTACTAAGAGAGGTCGATCGCGTGATGATTGACGATGGTTGTTTGATTCTTTCTGGCGTTAATCCAACCAGTCTCCTGGGGATAAAAAAGCTGATTAGAGGTCGACATCAGCGCCTACCTTGGGGAGGACGAATGTTTTCACCGCTGCGCGTCAAAGATTGGTTAAGTGTCATGAACTATGAAATCATTACCGCACATCAAATGGGTCTATGGCCAACACAACGCCCCAACGCTCGCCATGCGTGGGTTGAAAGTAGCGCCAGTATGATAACGCCCGCGTTAGGATCTATTTATCTTATTATGGCGCGCAAACGCAGTTATCCACTTAAACCGATTAAGCCCCGTTGGAAACTAAAGCAAGCGGTATCGCCGCTAGGGGGAGTTGTACCTAACGGCGGTTAGCGCACCATGCTTTTATGCAGGAGGCTGATAGCCTTCGTCTGTTTCGGTTGGTTGGTTAGCGGCTTGACGCGCGAGCTCATCACAACGTTCATTTTCAGGGTGACCGGCGTGGCCTTTTACCCAGTTCCACGTTATCTGGTGGTTGGCTGCCACCTGATCTAATTGCTGCCACAGGTCGGCATTTTTAACCGGCTTCTTATCCGCCGTTTTCCACTGGCGCTTTTTCCAGTTATGGATCCACTGGGTAATTCCTTGGCGAACGTATTGGCTGTCCGTGGTCAGAACCACTTCGCAGGAATCTTTTAACGCTTGTAACCCGACAATCGCGGCCATCAACTCCATGCGGTTGTTGGTGGTGAGGGTAAACCCAGCACTCAGCGTTTTTTCATGCTGCTTATAGCGCATTACCACACCATACCCCCCAGGACCTGGGTTACCGAGGCATGAACCATCTGTGAAAATTTCTACCTGCTTGGTCATCTTTGATACTATAGGCTATTCATCTGAGCCAAGTTTGACACAGTTATTGCCATGAAAGCGAATTACGATCGTCTCATCGTGTTAGATACCGAAACCACAGGTATGAACCGCGAAGGTGGGCCTCACTACCGAGGTCACAATATTATAGAAATCGGTGCCGTTGAGATTATCAATCGCAAACTCACCGGTCGGCACTTTCATGCCTATATCAAACCCACGCGCGCGATCGACCCTGAAGCGATTTCAGTGCATGGTATTACTGATGCATTTTTAGCAGATAAGCCTGCCTATACGCACGTGCATCAGGCCTTCGTCGACTTTATTCAAGGTGCTGAGTTGATTGCTCATAATGCGCCCTTTGATGTGGGGTTTATGGACCATGAGTTTAAAAACCTCGGGGTATCGGTGCGAACCAATGAGATTTGCACAGTCACAGATACCTTGGCAATGGCGAAGAAAATCTTCCCAGGCAAACGTAATAACTTGGATGTATTGTGTGATCGCTATGGCATTGATAACTCAAGGCGCACATTACACGGGGCTTTACTGGATGCGGAGATACTAGCTGACGTCTATCTGTTAATGACGGGTGGACAAACAGATTTATCCTTTAATGCAGGGACCGACACTGATAATGCAAGCCCAATGGCGCCGAGAACGGTTAAGCGTCAGAAATCGCTAAAGGTCATCCCTGCATCGGCCGATGAAATGAGTGCGCATGAAGCGCGGTTAGACTTTATTGAACAAAACGGCAGCTGTCTTTGGCGGCAGTAGGAGCAGGCATGAGAAAGCGGTGGTGGGCAGTTTGTTTTTGTTTCCCTTTATTGGCACACGCCAACGAGCAAGATATCCGGCTGCTGGAAAACCGCTTTCGCGTTGACCCCACGATTGAGCGTGCTGCGTTTGTCATTTATCGAGAAAAACCCAGCATGCCCGTGGTCTTGGTTCGGCCTGACGGAAGCAAATATTATGCATGGCGGCATCCCGATAATGTCTCTTGGCATCAAGAGGCTGATATGGACATTGTATCGATTAGCGATCCGATGCCCGGGCCGTGGCAAGCCATTGGTCGCGTTAGCCCTGATAACAAAGTGAAAGTGCTGAGCGACTTGCGCATGAAAGTGGAAGATTTGCCCAGTCGGCTTTATCAAGGTGAAGCGATTAAATTCACCGCACGATTAATGTTAGGTGATGACCCCCTTAATCTGCGAGACTTTATTCGGCGTGTGGATCTCACCGTTAGTTTTTCTGAGTTTGTTGACGATCCTGCCTCGCTTAATCCTGACCAACGTCCTCAGCCAAAATCACTCGGCCAGTTTAGTGATGATGGAACAGGGCTGGATGAAGCGCCTAATGATGGGATCTTTACTGTTTCGCTTCCTATTGATGTGATGCCAGGTAAGTATCGAGCACGTGTGACATCGGGAAATGGGATCTTCTTTCGTACCCTTGAGCAAGAAGTCCTCGTTTACCCGACGCCACTCATGGCGACTTTTAAGCAAAGCCAAATAGATGATGAGCCGCATCAGTTAACTATCCAAATGGAACAAGCTAGCATTGAGCCCGGCAGCGTGTCTGTTCATGCCAAGTTTACTGATACCGAAGGCAAGACAACGGTTTATCAAAAACATAGTGAGGAAAAGTCAGAGACACTCTCGCTCGATATTCCCTATGCGAGTACGCCTGGGCAATATAAATGGCGCTCAACACTATATGCGACAGACCAATTGTCGGGTCGCTCCCTGGTTTTCCCCTTACCAGAGCAAACTTTTGCTGTTACAGATTACGAAGCGCTAGAACAAGCTGAAGCAGAGCGCGAAGCGCGTGAGCAGGCAATGATGGAGGCCGCCGAGGCACGGAGACGAGAAAGAGAGCAGGCTGAAGCACGTACAACGTCTCTCATTATTATTGGCTTAGGTAATTTGCTTGTCATCTTGATTGGCGCCGCAACCTGGTTTGTGCTGAAAAAGCGTAAAGCACGAAAATTAGCTGAAGCCGCGCAAGAGCTTGAAGCTCCGCCACCAGATAAAGACGCGGAGTCAAAGGAGGCAAGTGAAGAGACGGATGAGCTGGATATCGATGGATCGAATAAAAATGTTTAGCCGTGGCGAATGATAAAATTTAGCCGTGGTTAATGATAAAAAAAAGAGAGGGAAATCCCTCTCTTTTAGCGGTACGCTCAAAATACAGTGCGGTTATGCCGCATTATGCATCTTGTTTTCTTTGACTGACGCGGCAGGTAACTCTGCAGGATCAAAGTCATCGACATTGATTGTTTCGAGTCGACCTTGCTCGGCTTCTCGCAGTAAGTCGGCTTCTTGCTCGGAAATGACGCCAGCGTGTAACCCTTTATCGGCTACTTGATCCAGGAACATGAACGGCAACTTCTCGCCAAGACCGTCACAGACCTTCTTATGGATAGGCTCAGCCTTGAGGATGTCATGCAACGCTTTCTCGATATTGCCGATCGCATTGCCTGGCTCAAAGAATTGGCCACGACCAATCCGGTCACGCGTCGCACTAGGTGATTGTAAAATCACTGCCAATTTACCATCCAGACGATCACCCGGCTGGCGGCGTCCTCTACCAAGAGGGAACACCAAGGCTCTTACTAACCCGGCAATCACACGATTCGGGAAGTTTGCGAGGAAACCATCCAATGCTTGCTCTGTTTGGTACATCGCGTCTTGCATGCCCCAATGAACCAAAGGAAGATCCTCGGTCTGGTAGCCTTCGTCAGCGTAACGCTTCATGGTCGCGGATGCTAAGTAGAGCTGGCTAAGCACATCCCCCAAGCGCGCTGATAAGCGCTCTTTACGTTTCAGGTTACCGCCCAATACCGCCATAGAGACATCAGCAAGCAGTGCCAGCGCAGAGCTGTAGCGATTCATCTGCTGGTAGTAACGACGTGTCGCGTCTTTGCGTGGTGCTTTCGAGAAACGTCCATCGGTTAAACCAAGCCAAAGGGTGCGAGCAACATTGCTAAATACAAAGCCGACGTGACCGAACAGTGCTTTGTCAAATGCTGCAAGTGCCGCTTGCTGATCGCTATTCTCGCTCGCACGAATCTCATCTAAGACAAATGGGTGACAACGAATCGCCCCCTGGCCAAAGATAATCATTGAGCGGGTCAGAATATTCGCACCTTCCACGGTGATAGCAATCGGTGAGCCCTGGTAATTCCGGCCCAAATAGTTTTTCGGCCCTAAACAGATGCCTTTACCACCAATAACATCCATCGCATCAATGACGCTCTGCTGGCTACGGTGAGTACAGTGATATTTGACGATTGCCGAGATAACAGAGGGTTTTTCGCCTGCATCAATCCCTGTCACGGTCAACGCACTCGCGGCATCCATAACATAGGCATTACCCGCGATGCGAGCCAGCGGCTCTTCGATCCCTTCCATTTTGCCAATTGGCAATTTGAACTGACGACGAATACGTGCGTAAGCGCCGGTTGCAAGTGCAGCCGATTTAAGCCCACCCGTGGTATTTGAAGGCAGCGTGATACCGCGACCAATAGACAGGCACTCCATCAACATGCGCCAGCCTTGACCGGCCATTTTTTGCCCGCCAATAATAAAGTCCATCGGAACAAAGACTTCGTTACCTTGAGTCGGGCCATTTTGGAAAGGCACGTTCAATGGGAAATGGCGGCGACCAATTTGCACACCTTCCATATCGGTTGGGATCAATGCGCAAGTGATGCCGAGCTCGTCTTGATCACCGAGTAAATGATCGGGGTCGCGTAGCTTAAATGCCAAGCCTAAGACAGTCGCTACCGGTGCAAGCGTGATATAGCGTTTGTTCCAGGTGATTTTCATTCCCAGGACTTCTTCACCGTTCCAAACGCCTTTGGTCACTACGCCGTAGTCTGGAATAGAGCCCGCATCCGAACCGGCTTCTGGGCTGGTTAATGCAAAACAAGGGATCTCCTTACCCTGGGCAAGGCGAGGGAGGTAGTGGTCTTTCTGATCCTCGGTACCATAATGCTGAAGTAGTTCACCAGGGCCGAGCGAGTTAGGAACACCCACGGTTGACGACAGTACACCAGAAACCCCCGACAGTTTTTGCAGTACTAAAGACTGTGCATATGCGGAAAACTCTAGGCCACCATATTGTTTTTTGATGATCATGGCGAAGAACTTATTGTCCTTCAGATACTGCCACACCTCTTCGGGAAGATCGGCAAGCTCGTGCGTGACCTGGTAGTCATCAACCATGCGACAGACCTCATTAACAGGTCCATCCAGGAAGGCTTGTTCTTCAGCGCTAAGTGTGGGGGCCGGAATATCATGCAATTTGTTCCAATCCGGGGCGCCGCGGAATAAATCGGCTTCCCACCAGACGGTGCCTGCGTCGATCGCTTCTTTCTCCGTTGCTGACATTTCTGGCATCACGGATTTAAAGGCTTTAAATGCAGGCTTACTCAGCCAATTGCGACGAAATGTCACAATATTTAGTGGTAGAGCAATGACGGCAAAAATTAACCAAGTAATTTGCCCCACACTCCCTATGACTGTCCCTACAACTAATCCGGCTGCCAGTACGGCAGTCGATACCAGCAACTTAGCACGATGGTATGCGAGTACGCCGGCCAGTATTAGCATGGCGACGATATATAACCCTGTTGCCATCACGTCATCTCCTTCGGTTTAATTAGGCTCTTACGCGTCGTGGTAAGAGGTCGTACCACTCAATGTAACCAAAAAATTAAATAATTGTAAAATCATACGGTGTGACCTGGCCTGCAAGGTCAGAAAATCTTCACTGCAGTTATTGCACAAATGGAAAGATAGGTTGCCATTCAAGCAAACGTGACCGAGCTCGCTTGCTGGATGATAACGGTAGTCGACAGCCCTAAAACGATACGGGTACACTGACAGTTGAACTGACTGATGCCTAACGGGCGTGATATTTGTTAACAGTGGGAAGGTGCCATGTACCAAGATCTTATTCGCGGTGAGCTTTCAGAAGCAGCCGATGTGTTAACCGCATTTTTGAGTGATGACAATAACATCCAGCAGATTGAAAAAGCGGCGACACTCCTTGCTGATAGTTTTAAGGCCAGCGGCAAGGTGTTGTCTTGTGGTAATGGTGGCTCACATTGTGATGCGATGCATTTTGCTGAAGAACTCACCGGGCGTTACCGCGAAAACCGTCCAGGCTACCCGGCGATTGCCATTTCCGATCCGAGTCATATTTCCTGTGTCTCCAACGACTTTGGCTACGAGTATGTTTTCTCCCGTTATGTTGAAGCCGTGGGTATGAAGGGGGACGTTCTGTTTGGCCTATCGACCTCGGGGAATTCAGGGAACATCTTAAACGCGATGGAAGCGGCTCAGAAAAAGGGCATGAAAACAATCATGCTAACGGGAAAAGATGGCGGCAAAATGGCCGGGCTAGCGGACATCGAAATTCGGGTTCCACACTTTGGTTATGCTGATCGCATTCAAGAAGTTCATATCAAAATTATCCATATTCTGATCCAATTGGTGGAAAAGGAAATGGCAGCATAATTCGCAGAGGTAGACGAAAGAATGTGTGAGTTGCTTGGCATGAGTGCCAACGTCCCTACGGATATCTGTTTTAGTTTTACCGGCTTAATTCAACGGGGCGGAAAAACAGGTCCGCATCGTGATGGTTGGGGGATTACTTTTTATGAGGGTAAAGGATTTCGTACCTTTAAAGATCCGGCCCCCAGCAGTCAATCTAAAGTCGCGGAGCTTGTAACCAGTTATCCGATCAAAAGCTGTTCGGTCGTTAGTCATATTCGTCAAGCGAACCGAGGCGGCGTGAGCTTGGAAAACACACACCCTTTTACGCGAGAAATTTGGGGACGCCATTGGACCTTTGCCCATAATGGCCAACTCTCTGGGTTTGAAAGTCTCGAGACGGGACATTTCAAACCCGTGGGAGAGACCGATAGTGAAAAGGCCTTTTGTTGGTTGTTAAACGAGCTGTTTAAGCATTATCCAAAGCAACCGGACAACATGTGTGAGGTGTTTGATTTTATTGCTTCACGCTGTGACCGACTGCGCGCGCTTGGCGTATATAATATGCTGTTTAGCGATGGCGATTATGTGATGGCGTATTGCACCAATAATCTGCATTGGATTACGCGTCGTGCGCCATTTGGTCGAGCGAGTTTGATCGACCAAGAAATGACAGTTGATTTTCACGAGCAGACAACGCCGGATGATATTGTTTCAGTGATTGCGACGCAGCCGCTGACCAACAATGAGAGCTGGCATAAGATGCAAGAAGGGGAGTACTGCGTGTTCCACTTTGGCGAGGTCTATTGCTCGAACCAAGCGAGCGTCGCCACATCATGATCGAACAGGCGCCGAGGCGCCTGTTCATCGCAATGCCGGTCAATCGTCAGCTGCATGGCCTGAAGGACCGAGTGGCTGATTGTCCAACCAAGCTTTCCCAGCTTCCATTTTAAGCCGTCCATCAATAAACCATTTAACCACTAATGGATAGATTCGGTGTTCTTGTTGTTGAACACGGGCGGCGACGGAATCAATCTCATCATCGGCAAAGATAGGGACGCGAGCTTGTAATATCACAGGCCCACCATCAAGTTCTTCCGTGACAAAATGTACCGACGTCCCATGCTCTTTGTCGCCAGCATCAATCGCGCGCTGGTGGGTATGTAGTCCCGTGTATTTAGGGAGCAGTGATGGGTGAATATTCAGCATCCGCCCTGCGTAATGGCTGACAAAACCTGGGGTTAAAATACGCATAAAGCCAGCCAATACCACTAAGTCGGGTTGATGAACATCGATAGCCCGAACCAAAGCCGCGTCATAGTCTTCGCGGCTGGCATACGCTGTATTAGCAACGACCTGAGCGGGAATATCGGCTTGCTCGGCACGTGTTAGGCCATATACGTTTGCTTTATTGGCGATAACAGCAACGATGCGTGCCTGATGCCCCTGATGAAACTGATCAATGAGCGCTTGCAGGTTTGAGCCACTACCAGAAATTAACACAACAATGCGTTTCATTCTGTGAGCTCCACTTGCGCTTCACTAGCGTTTGCATGGGCAATATGACCCAGTTGCCAAGCGGTTTCTCCTGCTTCATTGAGTAAAGCAATTGCTTTCTCTGCTTCGGTTTGTGGTAGCGCAATGACCAAGCCAACACCACAGTTAAACGTACGTAGCATTTCGTAATCGCTGACATTGCCTTTTTCTTGCAGCCAGTCAAAAATTGCAGGCCACTGCCAGCTGTTATTGTCGATCACTGCTTTTGTCCCTGCAGGTAATACGCGGGGAATGTTCTCCCAAAAACCGCCACCTGTGATATGTGACACCGCGTGGATTGAGGTTTGCTCCTGCAGCGCCAAGACAGATTTGACGTAAATACGGGTCGGTGCCAACAAATGTTCGATAAGCGGTTGACCGGCCAATGGCGTGCTGAGATCCGCTTGGCTCACATCGAGGATTTTACGGATCAGGGAATAACCGTTTGAGTGCGGACCACTGGACGCAAGGCCAATCAGTGCATCGCCATCGCCGACATTGCTGCCATCAATCAGCGCCGACTTTTCCGCCACCCCGACACAAAAGCCAGCGACATCATAATCGTCGCCACTATACATTCCCGGCATTTCAGCGGTTTCGCCGCCGATCAAGGCACAGCCGGCTTGTTGGCAGCCGTGTGCGATTCCGGTCACGACATTGGCAGCGACGTCGACGTCGAGCTTTCCTGTGGCATAGTAATCAAGAAAAAATAACGGCTCTGCGCCTTGCACAATCAGATCGTTGACACACATCGCCACCAAATCGATGCCAATTGTGTCATGTTTATTCGCGTCCAATGCAAGGCGTAGCTTGGTTCCAACGCCATCCGTACCAGACACCAGTACGGGCTCTTTGTATTTGGTTGGCAATGAACAAAGTGCACCAAAACCGCCTAGTCCTCCCATCACTTCAGGGCGATGTGTTTGTTTCACCACACCTTTAATACGATCGACCAGTGCGTTGCCGGCATCAATGTCGACACCTGCATCTTTATAGCTAAGAGATGATTGTTTACCGCTCACTGCAATTCCTCGCCGGAGTTGGAAATCAAAAGTCGGCGCTATTCTATCAGCGCATTCAGTGAAAGGAAAACGTTTGCGCGAGCAGTTTGGTGAGATTCTAAACGATATATCAAGCGCTATCTCTACGCTAGCAAATTACTTTCATGTATACTACCGAGAATTTGTTTTTTGTAAGGAGTCTAAGATGAAGGTCGTGGAAGTAAGGCACCCGTTAGTCAAACATAAAATCGGCTTGATGCGTGAACGTGATATCAGCACCAAGCGGTTTCGTGAGCTTGCCACCGAAGTAGGTAGCCTGTTGACTTATGAAGCCACCTCAGACTTCGATACAGAAAAAGTGACGATCGATGGCTGGGATGGCCCGGTTGATGTCGACCAAATTAAAGGTAAAAAAGTGACTGTGGTGCCTATCCTTCGTGCTGGACTCGGTATGATGGATGGTGTCTTAGAGCACGTTCCTGGCGCGCGGATCAGTGTCGTGGGTGTCTATCGTGACGAAGAAACCCTTGAACCTGTGCCTTATTTTCATAAGCTGGCGAGCAACATCGATGAGCGAATGGCCTTGGTCGTGGATCCGATGTTAGCAACCGGTGGCTCTATGATTGCGACGATCGATTTGTTGAAAGAGCAGGGCTGTCAGCAAATTAAGGTTTTGGTTTTGGTCTCAGCGCCTGAAGGGATCGAAGCACTGAAAAAAGCACATCCTGATGTGGAGCTTTATACTGCTGCCATTGATGAGAAGTTAGATGATAACGGCTATATTGTTCCTGGTTTGGGCGATGCTGGCGATAAGATTTTTGGCACTAAGTAACTTTTTGGCACTAAGTTACTAAGTAGCTAGGTCATTAAGTAACCAAGCCATTAAGTCGTCAGAAGCCAAGTAGCCAGACGCCAAGTCATCAAATTAATCGTTTGGAAAAACAAAAAAACCGCTAAGTACTAGCGGTTTTTTTAGTTTCAGGGGCTTAGCTTAACCTAGCTTAGCGAGGTAGCGCCGGATTTGGGCTTCAATGCCGGTGCTGTCTAATTCGATATCGGCATGGATTTCTTGTTGTGTGCCTTGCGAAATAAAACGATCGGGTAAGCCTATTTGCAGGACGGGTTTCACCGTGCCTTGCGCCATCAATGTTTCAATGACGCCAGAGCCAGCGCCGCCCGCTACCGCATTCTCTTCCACGGTTACCAAGCAGTCATGGGCTTTTGCCATCTCCTCGATCAGTGTGTGATCAAGAGGCTTAGCAAAGCGCATATCGACAACCGTTGCATTGAGCGCTTCTGCCGCTTCTAATGCGCTTGGCAGCAAGGTACCAAAGTTAAGGATCGCGATGCACTCGCCTTGACGTTTGACCACACCCTTACCCACGGGGATAGCTTGCATTTTATCTTCAATAACAGCGCCCATCCCGCTGCCTCGTGGGTATCGCACTGCGGCGGGACCATCATGAGTATGACCGGTATACAGCATTTGACGGCATTCGTTTTCATCACTGGGCGTCATGACAACCAAATTTGGGATGCATCGTAAGTAACTTAAATCAAACGCACCTTGGTGAGTTTGACCGTCGGCGCCGACAATACCACCGCGATCAATCGCAAATAACACCGGAAGATTCATGATCGCGACATCATGAATGAGCTGATCATAAGCGCGTTGTAGAAAGGTCGAATAAATCGCGACCACCGGATGATAGGTTCCAATCGCCATACCCGCGGCAAGCGTTACCGAGTGTTGTTCCGCGATAGCGACATCAAAATATTTATCTGGGTGTGCCTTAGAAAAGCGGACCATGCCAGACCCTTCTCGCATGGCTGGCGTGATGGCTAACAATTTGTCATCTTGTTCGGCCATATCACAAAGCCAATCACCAAACACATTGGAAAAGCTGGGGCTGGAAGGCTTGGACTTAGGTAACGTATGCACGCTCGGATCAAACTTGGGGACAGCATGATAGCCAATCGGATCGTTTTCTGCCGGCGCGTAACCTTTGCCTTTTTTGGTCATCACATGTAAAAATTGCGGACCTTTTAGGTGGCGCATATTTTTAAGGGTTTTGACCAGCTCTTCGACATCGTGCCCATCAATCGGACCAATGTAATTAAAGCCTAACTCTTCAAACATGGTGCCAGGCACGACCATGCCTTTGAGGTGTTCTTCCGCACGACGTACCAATTCTTTAATCGGGGGGGCGCCGGAGAGCACTTTTTTGCCGCCTTCGCGAATGCTGGTATAGACATTGCCAGAAAGCAATTGCGCAAAATGATTATTCAAGGCGCCGACATTTTCTGAGATAGACATCTCATTGTCATTCAGTACGACCAACATATCGGGCTTCACATCCCCAGCGTGGTTCATGGCTTCAAAAGCCATCCCCGCGGTGATGGCGCCGTCGCCAATCACACTGACTACGCGCCGGTTTTGCCCTTCTTTTTCCGCGCAGATAGCCATCCCGAGAGCTGCGCTGATTGAGGTCGAAGAGTGCCCGACTGACAGCACATCGTAAGGGCTTTCTTCTCGCCAAGGGAAGGGGTGAAGGCCATCTTTTTTCCGGATCGTGGGCATCTGCTCCCGCCGTCCGGTTAAGATTTTGTGGGGGTAAGCTTGATGCCCCACATCCCAAACAAGATGGTCAAACGGCGTATTATAGACATAATGCAGCGCCACAGTGAGTTCCACCGTTCCCAGCCCTGAGGCAAAATGGCCGCTGGAATGGCTCACTGTGTTAAGTAAATAGGTACGTAACTCCTCGCACAACTGAGGCAAGTGGTCACGCGGTAAGGTGCGTAACTCTTCAGGCGTATCAGCAAGCGCGAGGGTTGGGTATTTTGATATATCCAATGTCATAATGGTTCGGCGCTTTTATTAATCATGCTAGTTGTTGCGCTCGATGATATATCGGGCAAAAACTTCCAGTTGCTCGGTATTGTAGGGGATCGCCTCCAAGGCGTGTAGTGCTTCTTGGTAAAGTTGCGCCGCTTTTTCTTGCGCGCCAGCCAGCCCCAGCAAAGCAGGGTAGGTGCTCTTTTCCGCATTCACATCGGAACCTTGAGGCTTTCCAAGCGTTTGCGTATCGCTGGTAATGTCCAAAATATCATCCTGAACTTGGAATGCGAGCCCGATAGCATCCGCAAATCGGTCTAACGATCCAAGGTATTTCACCCCAGTCTCCCCAGCCGCATAGGCCCCCAATCGTACCGCCGCTTTAATGAGTGCACCGGTTTTATTACGATGAATTTGCTTCAAGGCATATAAATCAACGGCTCGGCCTTCTGCGGCTAAATCAAGTGATTGACCCAGGCACATCCCGGATGCGCCGCTTGCATTGGCCAATACTTTCACCATATCGATACGGTATGGTTGGGCATTTGGATTGAGTTCACCTTCAGCAAGCACGGTAAAAGCCAGTGTTTGTAGCGCATCACCGGCGAGAATCGCCGTCGCTTCATCGAATGCAACATGACAAGTCGGCTGACCACGGCGCAAACTGTCGTTGTCCATCGCCGGTAAATCGTCATGGATTAATGAATAAGCATGAATACATTCTACGGCTACTGCGGGTGTGTCGAGCTGCGCAAGCGGTATACCGAAAAGTTGCCCCGTCGCATAGGTTAAAAACGGGCGAATCCGTTTTCCTCCCAATAACAAGCCATGGCGCATCGCCTGAATAAGAGGTTGTTCCTGATGGTCTAGGGTATAAAGCCAGGATTCAAGTTGTCGGTTACTTCGCGTTTGCGTCTCGCGCAGCGTATCTTTTGCAACAGTACTAGTCATCGTCTTGGGGGGAAAACTCAGTCAGTGGCCCATCGTCTTCTTGCGAAAGCAAGATCTCGACCCGTTGCTCGGCGTCCGCCAAGGTTTTTTGCCCTTGACGGGTTAAGGTGATACCACGCTCGAAGCGTTTCATTGCCGTATCAAGCGGCAGTTCGCCGGACTCTAACGCGCCAACGATACTGTCTAACTCTTTGAGCGTGTCCTCAAAGGTCATATTTTCTGGTTTCTTCACAGCCATGATGCCATAAAATTAGAAAAGAAAGGCTAGACGGTAACTCAGCGGTGAAAAGTGGTCAAACCGCAGAGGCCGATTTTGTGTTCTTACCCCAAGCGGTAAATGGCATGTTATCCTTATTAATATTGACGGATTTACGCTAAACCTAAAGGATTGGTTGCCGATATAACCAATACCCTGAAAATGAACAACAATGACTTAATGGTAGTTAAGGGAGACTGACGTGGATATAGCGACGCTCATCGGCATCCTCGGTTCGTTCGCATTCGTTGTCATGGCGATGCTGCTGGGCGGCACCATGAACATGTATTTTGACGTTCCATCTGTGTTGATCGTCATCGGGGGCAGTCTATTTGTTGTCTTAACCAAATACACGATGGGGCAATTTTTTGGCAGCTTTAAAATCGCGGGTAAGGCTTTTATGTTTAAGTCCGATGACCCGGAAGATTTGATTGCCAAGATTATCGAAATGGCAGATGCTGCTCGTAAAGGTGGGTTTCTCGCCCTCGAAGAAATGGAAGTGAATAACTCGTTTATGCAAAAAGGCGTCGACTTGCTCGTTGATGGCCATGATGCGGATGTGGTCCGTGCCACCTTGAAGAAAGATATCAGCTTGACGGAAGAGCGGCATGATCACGGTATTGGTTTTTATAACGCGTTAGCGGATGTCGCCCCAGCAATGGGGATGATCGGGACCTTGATTGGTCTGGTTGCCATGCTTTCTAACATGGATGATCCTAAGGCCATCGGCCCGGCAATGGCAGTGGCTTTGCTGACGACTATGTACGGGGCGATGCTGGCAAATATGGTGGCGACCCCGATTGCCAACAAGCTCGCACTACGCAAAGAACAAGAGAAATTAAACCGTCGTCTTATTATGGACGGCTTACTCGCGATTCAAGATGGTCAAAACCCACGTGTGATTGATGGCTTTTTGAAAAATTACCTCAATGAAGGCAAGCGTGCAGTGGATGTCGATAATTAAAGCGTCTGCGTTGAACATCAAAAATAGCGAGATTTAAGGAGTCCTCATGGCACAACAGCAAGAAGAAGAAGAGGAATGCAAATGCCCGCCTCCCGGCTTACCGCCTTGGATGGGGACGTTTGCAGACTTGATGTCACTGCTCATGTGCTTTTTCGTCCTTCTGTTGTCCTTTTCAGAAATGGACGTGCTCAAATTTAAGCAAATCGCTGGCTCGATGAAATTTGCGTTTGGGGTACAAAACGTCCTTGAGGTGAAAGATATTCCTAAAGGGACCAGTGTGATTGCACAAGAGTTTCGCCCTGGCCGCCCAGAGCCGACGCCCATTGAAGTGATCATGCAGCAAACCATTGACATGACGCAGCGCACTTTGGACTTTCAAGAGGGGCAAGATGATCGCTCTGGCGGATCTCAGCGGACAACCTCTGACAAAGAAGGTGGATCGAGTGCTCAGGTTGCTTCACAGCTTGAACAACAACGGATGCAAGAGCAACTCGAGCAGTTACAAAAAGCCTTGATGCAGGCGTTGCAGCGCGAGATAGAAGAAGGCGCTATCGAGGTTGAAAACCTAGGTCAGCAGCTGGTTATCCGCGTTCAAGAAAAGGGGGCGTTTCCTCCCAATTCTGCGTTTTTGCAGCCTAAGTTCCGCCCCATGGTGCGCCAAATTGCGCAGCTGGTAAAAGATGTTCCTGGAGAAATTAAAGTGTCAGGCCATACTGATAGCACACCGCTAGAGTCTGAGCTATATCGATCTAACTGGGACATCTCCGCACAGCGTGCGGTATCAGTGGCACAGGAAATGGAAAAAGTGCCCGGCTTTAACCATTTGCGGATGAAGGTAGAAGGCTTGGCCGACACCCAGCCACGAGCTCCGAATAGCTCTCCCGACAATCGGGCCGCCAACCGGCGTGTAGAAATCGCTGTGATGCAAGGGAAACCGAGCTTTTCAGACGAGATCTCTGCTGATGATGTGGATGATCCCATCCCTTAACATCCTCTGCGACGGTCACGACTTATCGATTCCGATGCGTGAGCGTCGCCCTATTGCCGTTTAATAGACACAAGAATAGCCGGTTTCAGCGGCGCCTTGGTTATTGTATAATCCGCGGCTTTATTTCCAGCTGTATCGAACCGGTTATGAAGTTTATTGTTAAAATTCACCCTGAGGTGATCGTCAAAAGCGAGTCAGTCAGAAAGCGTTTTACTAAAATCCTCGAATGCAATATTCGTAATATTCTAAAGCGTCGAACTGGTAATACGGCGGTATATAACCGTCGGGATCACATTGAGGTGACATTAAAACAACCGGACGAGCGTCAGCTGGTGCTGGATGTGCTAACTAACACGCCTGGCGTCCAAACTGTGCTTGAGGTAGAGCAGACACTGTTTAACGATTTGCATCATATTTATACACTCACTTTAGAGGGAGTGCGTGATCAAATTGAAGGAAAAACGTTTTGTGTCCGAGCCAAACGCCGCGGCAAGCATGACTTTAGTTCTATTGAGCTTGAACGCTATGTGGGCGGTGGGTTAAACCAAGCTGTTCCGTCGGCAAGCGTACAGCTGAAAAAGCCTGACGTAACCGTGATGATGGAAGTTGACCACGATAAGCTGAACTTGGTGAAGCACCGTCATACCGGCTTGGGCGGCTTCCCGCTGGGTACGCAAGAAGACGTACTAAGCTTGATATCGGGCGGCTTCGACTCAGGGGTGTCGAGTTACCTGCATATAAAACGTGGTAGTAAGGTTCATTATTGCTTTTTTAATCTTGGCGGCAAATCTCATGAAACGGGTGTGCAGCAGGTTTCTCACTACCTTTGGAATAAATTTGGTTCCTCTGCCAAAGTGAAATTTATTTCGATTGATTTCGAGCCGGTGGTTAATAGCATTCTCGAAAACGTTGATAACGGTCAGATGGGCGTGGTGTTGAAACGCATGTTTGTGCGTGCGGCGAGCATGGTCGCAGAGCGCTTCGGTATTCAGGCCTTGGTAACTGGCGAGGCTTTGGGCCAAGTATCTAGTCAGACACTCACTAACTTGCGCATGATTGATAACGTCACTGATAGCCTGATTTTGCGCCCGCTGATCAACTGGGACAAAGAAGATATTATTGATACTGCACGCAAAATTGGCACCGAAGATTTTGCCAAAACCATGCCTGAGTACTGTGGGGTGATTTCGAAAAAGCCCACGGTCAAAGCGGAAAAAGCCAAGTTGGAGCATGAGGAATCAAAGTTTGACTTTAGCTTATTAGAACAAGCGGTTGATCAGGCGACGATCATGGATATCCGTGCCATTGAAGCGCTAAGCAAAGAGAAAGCGCCAGAAGCGGAATGGGTCAACGAGGTTGAAAAAGATTCCGTCGTTTTAGATATTCGCAGCCGCGAAGAGCAAGAAGACAAACCACTTAAGGTTGAAGGTGCGAACGTCGCTCATATTCCTTTCTTCAAGTTAGCGACGAAATTCGGTGATTTAGACCAAAATAAGACCTATTTGCTCTATTGTGAACGTGGCGTAATGAGCCGACTGCAGGCGCTTTACCTCAAAGACATGGGCTTTGAAAATGTGAAAGTCTATCGGGTGTAACCCGATGAAACGCTAAATAAAAAAACAGGCAGCCAATCAGGCTGCCTGTTTTCTATTTAGCTCCGAGGAGCTTCGCTTTCGGTGAACTTTTTCTCATAATGCAGTTGAGGCAAAGGCATCATCGGCTCAGCGACCTGCCAGGCCAGCTTTTTGCCGCCAAGAACGTGGACGATTTCAATCGCGAATTCCATCGCTGAGCCGGGCCCCTGACTGGTGATTAAACGGTGATCATAATCGGTCATCACGCGGCGCCGACTGAGCCATTGTTCCGGGATCCGATCGCTCACGCTCGGATGGCAGCTCATATGAGAGGTCGGGAATAGCTGGTGGCGTTGTAACACCAGAGCTGGCGCCGCACAAATCGCCGCGACCCAAGCCTGATCGCTTTGCTGCTGCTTAATGATCTCTGTTACCAGCGTGCTGTCACCTAAACATTGTGCGCCGTCGATGCCACCCGGTAAAACCACGCAATCAAATGGTTGATCGGCCACCGCGGCGAGTGTGGTGTCACAGACGATCACTACCCCACGAGAGCCGGTGAGGGTGAGCGTTCCATCAGGTGCCGCACTGGCGACAGTAACGTCAAACCCCGCTCGTCGCATCACGTCAATCACGGTGACTGCTTCTATTTCTTCGCTGCCGGGGGCCATACAAATGAGGAGACGTTGTTGACTCATGAGGATTCCTTATGCCGTTGACCTTGTTTTACCGCCTGATAGAGCTGCTGATGATATGGGGCCGATATGTGGTGTTCGGCTGCGCGCTGCAACACATAACCTGTAATGTAGTCGAGCTCTGTCGGACGTTGATAGAAGACATCACGATTCATGGATGAATAGTTGTTTGCGGTTGCTTTTACCACGGTATCAATCTGTTGGCGGATCTCTGTCACAGAGGTGTGGACGCCTTCAGCGCGCATCACATTGGCTAACTCTTGGCACAGTTCGCGAATGATAGGATCGTAGTCAACTTTGAGCAACTCACCATTTTGAATGCCATGCACCGCGGTCAGTGGATTAATTACGCTGTTGATCGCCAGTTTATACCAAAGTGACTGAAAAATGTCGCGCTTCCACGTCGCGGTGGGAAGGGCATGATCAAACACCTCAGCAATAAAGGTGCAGGCATGGCCGGCTTGATTACCTGGCCCAATATCGGTTGGTCCATGCCCGGTGTGCTGACAATCACCGGTACGGGTGCGACAGACACCATGAGATGTGGTAGCAAGCAGCAGAGGTTGAGCGTCAGGTAACTGTGTTGCCAACCATTGATGCGGTCCCATTCCATTATGCATAAGTACAACCAGAGTCTCTGGGTGTAAATAGGATAGATAGGGAAGCAATGCGGCTTGGATATCATAGGCTTTGGTGCAGACTAACCAGAGATCGCTTTGTTGCATCAAAGCGGTTTGGTTGGCGGGCAAGGTGAACGATGTGCCGTCTAAAGAAAGGGTGCGTTCACTTGCGGGGTCTCGCGTGACCAAATTAACGCTATGTCCTGCTTGGGTTAGTTTCACCGCCCATAATGTGCCAATGGCGCCAGCACCAATTAGGGTAATCCTCATCACATCGCCTGCTTGGTTAAAACCTCAGTGTATCATAACCATAGAGGATGAAGGGCAAAGCAGGAAAGCAGCGCGCCGACGAGGGCCGGCGCGCTAGTCAGTTAGAATTTGTAGGTGGCGTTTAGATAGTGAGATATGCCTGAGCTGTCAAGGTCTTTCGGGCCCTTATCTTCAATCAGATAGACGTCATTGTAAGCCTTGAGGCCATATCCGAGGGCGTAGTTATCTGAATGCCAGTATAGGCCGTTAAACATCGCACCACCGTGGGTCGCTTGGCTTTCGCCTTTGAAAGTGTCATCGGCACCAAACTGGTAATCGATATAACCTTGGTAAGACAGGAAACTGCCGTTGTCAAAGAAGTGGAAAGGCTTAAACCAGTTGGTGGAGAATTGATAGCCATTCCAATCTTTGTTATTGATGTCATACAAGCCATAGAGGTTCATGCCCACTTTGCCAAACCAAGGCAGTTCAACATCGGCACCGATACCCCAAAATGAGTTGTTAGTGCTATCAAATGGCTTCCCATTACCACCGCCCCAGTTAAATAGAGTCGAGAAGTACACTTCTTGCACGGGGCCAAACGACAAGTCTTGCCCGGTGATGCCGTCAATCGAGAAGCGGGGTGCCAACTTCATAAAGGTTTTATCTGCACCTTTTTTGTTGTTGTTGTCGCTGTCGCTTTCTGCTAAGTCAAAAATATCGACGTAACCATAAAGATCGACCACGCCTTTACGGCCGCCAAACTCCATCTCGAGATAGTTATGATTGTTATCGTTTCCAGTCGGTTGTGGCTTCTCATTAATGGCATACATAGCATTAAACTGAAGCCATTTGTGATCATTTTTGTAAATGTCATCGGAGTAATCGGCGGCGTTGGCAACAGATACGCTGCTTGCGGCGATAACGGCGAGTGCGAGTAGGGATTTTTTCATAGTGACTGCCTCTGCTGGGTGTTAATTACGCGGTGTGCGTTCATTAAGAGCAGTATATGGGGAAAGTTCACTATAAAGAATGTAATAAACATAGGCACACAAATGGATTGTGACCTGTGACAAGTTGTAACGGTTTACATGGCCGTTTTATGTGATCTTTGTTAATAATTAGACAACAGTGGAGAGCAAAACTTTGCACTCCACTGTGATACGTAGGGTCAGTTGCGACGTGAATCTGGGCAGTGTTCAGGTGCTTGATCGTTTTGTGACGAGGATTGGCGGAATTGCCTGCCAATATAGATCAGCATGACCAGCCCAGGAATCACCATCAGAGCGGTTATTACGAAAAATGTTGACCAGCTATCCAACCAGTCCACCATCATGCCACTAAATGAGGCGACAGTGGTGCGGCCTAGATTCCCCAACGACGCCAAGAGGGCGTATTGAGTAGCTGAAAACGCACGGCCCGTTAAGAAGGTTAAGAATGACACGAACGCAATGGTTGCAAACGCTGACGTAAAGTTATCGACTAAGATTGCGCCCAGCAGCAGGTGCTCGTTGGGCCCAACCATCGCTAGCCAGGCAAACATCAGGTTGCTGGAGGCCATGGCCACGCCACCAATAAACAGCCCTTTAATCACCCCGAAACGCAAATTGATATAACTACCAATCAGGGTGTAGACCACGGTGAGGCCCCAACCGACAAGTTTGGAGTAGTAACCAATTTGTTCATTGGTAAAGCCGACATCTTTATAAAACACGATCGACATCCGTCCTAGGAAGGCTTCACCCAATTTAAATAAAAATACAAACAGCAGCAGTGTTAGCGCCACTTTCACCCCATTGCGACGGAAAAACTCGGCAAAGGGCTCGACCACGGTGACCGCCAGCCACGCACGCAAGCCACTGTATCCTTGCGCCAAATAGTGGCGAGTGGCGGCATCTTGGCGCTGTTCACGGTCACTGTCTGGTTCTTTCACATACAGCGTCGCCAATGCCATTAAGCCGATAAAGCCTGCCATGATCACATAAACATGATTCCAACCGATGGCATCTGCGTTAATAAAGCCAACATAACCTGGCACCGAATAGCCGGTCCACCAACCAATCACAGACATCGCCGACGCGAGCGGGAATTTATCGGTCTCATGTTCAGCAAAGTTATCAATCCGAAAGGCGTCAATGGCAATATCCTGGGTGGAAGACGCCAGTGCAATCGCAAAAATGAGTGAGGATAACACCACGGTGGTGACCCAAGGATCGACCGCTTTAAGCCCTTGTAAATCAAGTTGTGACAACGCCAAGGTGGCAATCAACATAATCGCCTGCGTCGAAAAAATCCAACTGCGGCGCTGACCCAAGCGCTGAGATAGAAAAGGGATCTTAATGCGGTCGAGTAATGGCGCCCATAAAAAGTTGACTGCATACAGGACGAAAACCGAACCAAATAGACCAATCGCGGTGCGTGATAGGCCCTCGTCAGCCAACCAACCATTTAAGTTGGAGCCAATCAACACCCAGGGAAAGCCACTACAGCAACCCATTAAGAAAACAAAAAGTAAACGACGATCGGCGTAGGGCGCCAATGTCGTTTTGAACTTGGATGACAGCATAGTGGTTAGCCTACTTGTCGCTATTGAGAGGACATCCGGTAGATATTGGTGATAACAATCGGCTGTTGCGGTACATCTTGCATGCGTTTGCTCGGGACGGTCACTGTGGGTTGCTTGGTCATCGTTTGGAGCGTATTAAAGCCCTCCACGACTCGACCAAAAACCGTATATCCCACTTTATTGGGCGTGGCGTCTAAAAAGCCATTATCACGGATGTTGATATAAAACTGCCGGGTGGCGGAGTCGGGCTCTTGCGTACGTGCCATGGCGATTGTCGCTCGCCGATTCTTCAAACCGTTAGATGATTCATTGTCTACCGGCTCGTAGCTTGGTCGGCGATTCAGGGCTTTATCAAACCCGCCGCCTTGCACGACAAATCGTGGGATCACGCGATGAAACTGCGTCCCGACATAACTGCCATCGTCAACATAACGCAAAAAGTTGGCCACGGTTTTCGGCGCTTTTTGCGGGTTTAGTTTTACCGCAAAATCACCCAAGGTGGTTTCGACTTTAACCATGACACTGGCTTGCACTGGCGTGATGACCAGCACAAGAATCCAGAGAAGCGAACGACATACCATGCTTAAAAGTGTGCTTTCATATGATCAAGGAGTTGCTCGTCGTCGGCAATGTCTTGTAACACCGCTTCAAGCAAGTTATTCAGCGCCAGTTCGATATCATCAGGTGATGCACTGCTTACACCGCTTTGCGTCGATTTCCCGGTATAACGTTTAACAAAGCGACCCTTTGGGGATTCAGCAACGAGCTGTAATTGGACCGATGCTTCCATGTCATGTTTAAACACGGTGTGTTTGACTCGGACTAAGGCATCAAGAATGTCGAGGCGCAACACTCCCGGGCCATTGGCAACCACTCGAAACCCTTGTGATGACAGTTGACGAGACAGCGTGTCTTCTAATACCACACGCAAGTTTTGGCTGGCGTGCAGCGGTTTGACATTGGAACGACCGCTATCGATAACCGCAACGAATTGTGCGGTACGTAAGTCTTTACTCTTCACCACGACCGGAAGATTGTTGACTTGCTGCTGATTGGATGACGCCGGAGAGGGGGCGATAGTCAGCTGTGGCTCACGGGGTGTCGAACAGCCAGCAAGGACTAATACAGCGATAGCAATAATCAGTTTTTTCATGGGGTTCGGCTTCCTTTTCTTAATATTAGGCATTGACTGCCTTGAGAATAACGAATTTTTTATTCGACGCAACGACAGTGACATGACCAAAAAGACGTTTAAGCTTAGTATGATAGCCGAGATGACGATTGCCAATGACTAAAAGCTCGCCATTCGTGGTCAGAACACGTTTTGCGTCACAAAACATTTGCCAAGCAATATGATCGGTAATGGTTTGCTGCTGGTGGAAGGGTGGGTTACAGAGCACAAGATCGATATCTGAATGCGCAAAACCGGTGAGGCAATCTCTGGCCTCACAGAGAAAACGGCGTGAGTCGATATCATGGCGATTCAGATTGTGTTTTGCGCTGGCGACGGCCATATGGCTTTCATCGACCGCATAAATGAACGCCGCTGGATTATTTCGTGCCGCTTGTAATGCCAATACGCCGTTACCGCAGCCTAAATCGACAATGCGTTTTAAATGTGCCTGACTCGGAATGTGCGGCAGCATTAAATACGCGGCAATATCGAGTTTCTTGGCCGAGAAAACATTGGGCCAGTTAGCCAGTCGCATCGAGAATTCTGGTACGTCGACATCGTTGACCGGATCGGGCTGCGGTCCTGGTTGCTTGGTCGGTGTGGTAAAAATCAAACGCGCTTTTTTCTTCGCCAGCGAGGTGGTTGTTGCCCCCAGCCAATGCTCAAACTGATTAAGGGTCGAGGTATGGATCTCTTTCGCTTTAGCACTCGCTAGCACAAGCGTATGCGCATCAGTGACACTGGCGAGTTGCTGAAGTTGCCAAGTGAGCATTTTACTGCTTTTCGGTACGCGTAACATCACCGCATCGATATCCGCCGGTAAGGTATCTAAGCTGGTAAGCTGAGTGATACCCGCGAGATCATTGTGTGCCAAATTCTCAATCGTCGCTTGCTGCGAAATAACCGAATCGCTGACTTGAAAAACATCAAATCCTTGCTGGCTGGCCCAGCAACTGAGTGCGCCAAATTGATCATTAATGATCAATATTCGCGCATTTTTACGTACTGACCATGTGCTAGCGTGCGCAATCATATACTCATCGGCGGCATCGAAGGCTTGCAGCGTCTCATTTTTTCGCTGCGGGTAACGGTGTAGCGTCAAGGCTGATTCGCTACCTGGAATCGGAAGTAGTGTTTTCATTGGCGCGTTTGCATCGGGGGTTACGGACTGCGTATATTGTCGCACTCAAGCGATAACTGCAATGTAAACGAGGGCAAACTGCCTGTCGTTGCTTGATCCATCACTCGATTCGCAATTTTATCAATAACGGCTAAAATCTGGGCAGGTCGCCCGGAGATTTTGGGGACGTCATGAAAATTGAAACAGAAATAACAGAAAAACTGACGCGGGCTTTCACGCCGGCCCACCTTGAGGTACACAACGAAAGTTATATGCACAATGTGCCTGAAGGCGCGGAAAGTCATTTTAAGGTGGTGGTTGTATCGGAGCTATTCAGCGACCAGCGGCTTATTCAGCGCCATAGAGCGGTGAATAGCACACTCGCGGATGAATTGGCGGGTGAGGTTCACGCGCTTGCGATTCACACCTATTCACCGCAAGAATGGCAAGCGCAGACCCAAGCGCCTGACTCTCCGGCATGTCGGGGTGGTGACGTGAATGCGTCTTAGACGAGTGAGAGTGGGCATGATTTTATCTTTTACCTCATGGCAACAATTTCTTACATAAAGGCCTGGTGTCTGCTTGGTATTGATTACGGCCAGACAAGTGTTAATCCGTGACTGTCTCGGTCAACAGTTGTCTGCAACGCGTAAAAAAACAACAGTAAAACTGTGAAGTTACAACGCGCATTGTTTGTACAGGTATGGATAATTGCCACGCCCTAGTGACAATATCCATAGAATCAGTGCTGGGGTTAGTGATAGAATATCGTGCTTAAAGACTAACCTAGGTTGCCTTTGTGTGATGAAATGGTTAGCAGGATGTTGCGACGGTGTGCCTTTAGGCCGCCATTCAGTCGAAAGTCGTGTCTTTAACTGCGCAATAACAGAATTCTTTTTCCCGTTAATGTAGTGCAAGTGCGTATGATTACAATAAAAAAGGGTTTGGATATCCCCATCGCAGGGACTCCTACTCAGGTGATAAGTGATGGTCCAGCCATCAAGAAAGTCGCCTTGCTTGGCGAAGAGTACGTTGGAATGCGCCCCACTATGCATGCGCGAGTGGGTGATGTAGTGAAGAAAGGCCAAGTGGTTTTCGAAGATAAGAAAAACCCTGGCGTCAAATTTACTGCGCCCGCAGCTGGTAAAGTGGTTGAAGTCAATCGCGGTGCCAAGCGTGTTCTTCAGTCTGTCGTCATTGAAGTCGATGGAAATGAGCAAGTTACCTTCAATAAGTACGAAGCGTCGCAATTAGCCTCGCTAGACCGTCAAGCCGTTGTTGATCAACTGGTTGAGTCTGGGATGTGGACCGCGCTCCGCACCCGACCGTTCAGCCGTTCTCCAGCGATTGATGCTGAACCCGAAGCTATTTTTGTTAACGCAATGGACACCAATCCGCTCGCCGCGGATCCTAAAGTGATCATTGATGAACAAAAAGAGGCCTTCGTTGCTGGTTTAGACGTCGTATCGCGCCTCACGGACAAATCTGTCTTTGTGTGCAAAGCGGACGTTGAGCTTCCAACCAGCAAGCAATCTAATGTCGAACAACACGTTTTTGCTGGTCCTCACCCAGCAGGACTGGTTGGTACCCATATCCATTACTTGCGTTCTGTTGATATGGACAAGCAGGTGTGGCATCTCAACTATCAAGATGTGATTGCGTTTGGGCATCTATTCCTAGCCGGTGAAATCCATACGGACCGTGTTGTGTCTATTGCGGGTCCTATGGTCAGTCAGCCACGCCTCATTCGTACCCAGCTTGGCGCTAATCTCGATGAGCTGGTAGATGGCGAGCTAATGGCTGGCGAAAGCCGTGTAATCTCCGGCTCTGTGCTATCTGGTACCAAAGCCACTGGTCCACATGCCTATCTAGGTCGTTTCCATATGCAGGTCTCGGTACTTCGCGAAGGTAACGAGAAAGAACTGTTTGGTTGGCTAGCACCCGGTAAAAATCGCTTCTCAGTGACGCGCGCTTATCTTGGCCATTTGTTTAAAGGTCAGCTTTTCAATTTAACCACCTCCACCAATGGCAGTGATCGTTCCATGGTGCCGATCGGTAATTATGAGCGAGTGATGCCGCTAGATATCGAGCCAACCATGTTGCTGCGTGATATCTGTGCCGGCGATACAGATAGCATGCAACAGCTAGGCGCGCTGGAGTTAGATCCTGAAGATTTGGCCCTTTGTACCTTTGTCTGCCCAGGCAAGTACGAATTTGGTCCAATGCTCCGCGAGAGCCTGGAAAAAATTGAGAAGGAAGGGTAACAGATGAGCCTGAAAAACTTTTTAGAGCAAATCGAGCCACACTTTGAGCCAGGCGGTAAACACGAAAAGTGGTTTGCCTTGTATGAAGCGGTTGCGACCATTTTATACACGCCAGGTATGGTGACCAAAGCCGGCGCGCATGTGCGTGACAGTATCGATTTGAAACGCATCATGATCATGGTTTGGCTTGCGGTGTTCCCAGCGATGTTCTGGGGGATGTACAACACAGGTAACCAAGCGGTTATGGGCTTGATGGACTTGTATTCAGGCGAACAGCTTGCGCAAGTCATCAGCGGAAACTGGCATTATTGGTTAACCGAGTCCATCGCTGGGCCGCTAGCGGCTGCAAGCTGGGGGACCAAAACCATTCTCGGTGCCACCTACTTCCTGCCTATTTATGCCACTGTCTTTATTGTGGGTGGTTTCTGGGAAGTACTTTTCTGCATCGTGCGTAAACACGAAGTGAACGAAGGTTTCTTTGTTACATCCATTTTGTTTGCCCTCATCGTGCCGCCGACATTGCCATTATGGCAAGCCGCGCTCGGTATCACCTTTGGTGTGGTCGTTGCAAAAGAGATCTTTGGCGGCACGGGACGTAACTTCTTGAACCCAGCATTGGCCGGTCGTGCGTTCTTGTTCTTTGCCTATCCAGCACAGATCTCGGGTGATTTGGTATGGACCGCAGCTGATGGTTACTCAGGTGCAACCGCGCTAAGCCAATGGTACACCGGTGGCCAATCAGCACTGATGCACAATGTTAGTGGTCAAACCATGACTTGGATGGACGCCTTTATTGGTAATATCCCAGGTTCAATTGGTGAAGTCTCCACCATTGCCATCTTAATTGGCGGTGCAGCCTTGGTATACATGCGGATCGCGTCATGGCGCATCATCTTGGGTACCTTTTTGGGCATGGCCGTTGCGGCGACCTTGTTTAATCTGATTGGTTCAGATACCAACCCGATGTTCAGCATGCCGTTCTACTGGCACTTGGTGCTGGGTGGTTTTGCATTCGGTATGATGTTCATGGCAACAGACCCGGTATCTGCTGCGTTTACCAATAAAGCGAAATGGTGGTATGGCGCATTGATCGGTGCCATGGCAGTGATCATTCGTGTGGTAAACCCAGCATATCCAGAAGGTATGATGCTGGCGATCTTGTTCGCTAACCTGTTTGCACCTCTCTTTGATAACTTGGTGATTCAGGGCAACATCAAACGGAGACTGGCTCGTAATGGCAAGTAGTAACGATAGTATTAAAAAGACGCTGATCGTTGTTATCGCGTTGAGCTTGGTGTGCTCAATCGTGGTGTCTGGTGCAGCGGTGGCGTTACGTCCTTTGCAACAAATGAACGCAAAATTAGACGTACAAAAGAACATCCTTTCGGTCGCAGGTGTCGATGTGGCGGGTGGTAAGAGCGCGATTAACGATGCTTACAACAAGTATATTGAAACGCGCTTAGTCAGCCTTGAAAAGGGCGACTATGTCAGCCCGGATGCTGTCAATGTTGCTGATGCAGCTGATTATGATCAGCGCGCAGCTGCGAAAGATCCTAGCCTCTCGAAAAAGCTAAGTAGCGAAGAGAATGTAGCAGACATTGGCCGTCGTGCTGATGTCGCTAAAGTCTACGTCGTGAAAAATGATTCGGGTGATATACAGCGCCTCATTCTCCCCGTAAAAGGCTCAGGCCTATGGAGTATGATGTACGCGTTTGTCGCGGTTGAGCCGGATGGTAACACGGTTGCTGATATCGTTTACTATGAGCAAGGTGAAACCCCTGGCTTAGGTGGCGAGGTCGAAAACCCGAAATGGCGCGCGAAGTGGGATGGTAAAAAACTGTTCAACGAGCAAGGCGAGCCAGCCATTCGAATCGTCAAAGGCGGCGCACCTGAAGGAAGCGAGCACGGCATTGATGCGCTTTCTGGTGCAACGCTGACCAGTAACGGTGTTCAGAATCAATTTAATTTCTGGCTAGGTGAGCAGGGTTTTGGCCCGTTCTTAGCAAAAGTTCGTGAGGGAGGCCTGACCAATGGCTGAAGCGAAAGAACTGAAGAAAAATCTGCTATCGCCGGTGCTAGACAACAACCCGATTGCCTTACAGGTTCTCGGGGTGTGTTCGGCACTAGCGGTGACTACGCAAATGCAGACAGCCTTTGTCATGACACTGGCGGTGATGTTCGTCACCGCAATGTCTAACTTTTTCGTGTCGCTGATTCGTAACCACATTCCTAATAGTGTACGTATCATCGTTCAAATGGCGATCATCGCTTCATTAGTTATTGTGGTTGACGAAACGCTGAAAGCGTTTGTTTATGACATCTCTAAGCAGCTTTCGGTCTTCGTGGGGCTGATCATCACTAACTGTATCGTGATGGGACGCGCAGAAGCTTATGCAATGAAGTCATCGCCATTACCGTCATTCATGGATGGTATTGGTAACGCGTTGGGTTATGGTTTTGTTCTGATGACAGTGGCTTTTTTCCGCGAGCTTCTTGGCTCTGGCTCTGTCTTTGGCGTATCAATCCTGCCGGTTGTCAGCGAAGGTGGTTGGTATCAGCCTAACGGCATGATGCTGTTAGCCCCCTCTGCATTCTTCCTCATCGGCTTTTTGATTTGGATTGTGCGTACCTTCAAACCAGAACAAGTTGAAGCGAAGGAGTAACAGCACATGGAACACTATCTAAGCCTGCTGGTGCGCTCAATCTTTATTGAGAACATGGCGTTGGCATTCTTCCTCGGCATGTGTACTTTCTTGGCGGTGTCTAAGAAAGTGAAAACGGCGTTCGGCCTCGGTGTCGCTGTTGTGGTGGTACTGACTATTTCGGTACCGGTTAACAACCTGGTTTACAACCTTATCCTACGTGAAGATGCGTTGGTTAAAGGGGTGGATCTGAGCTTTCTGAACTTTGTGACCTTTATCGGTGTTATTGCTGCTTTGGTACAAATCTTGGAAATGGTCTTGGATCGGTTCTTCCCGCCGCTCTACAACGCACTCGGTATTTTCCTACCGTTGATTACAGTGAACTGTGCCATCTTTGGTGGCGTATCATTTATGGTACAACGTGATTACAACTTCGCCGAGTCGGTCGTTTATGGCTTTGGTTCGGGCGTAGGCTGGATGTTAGCCATCGTCGCGCTGGCGGGGATCCGCGAGAAAATGAAGTATTCAGATGTGCCACCTGCACTACGAGGATTAGGGATTACCTTCATCTCTGTAGGTTTGATGGCATTGGGCTTTATGTCTTTCTCTGGTGTGCAACTGTAAGCCGGGTAAACTGCGAGGAAAGGAATAGTCAATGGACATTATTCTTGGTGTAGTGATGTTTACTCTGATTGTACTGGCGTTGGTGATGGTGATTTTATTCGCCAAATCGAAGCTGGTACCAACCGGAGACATCACAATCGATATCAATGACGATCCAGAAAAAGCGATCGTCACTCAGCCAGGCGGAAAACTGCTTGGCGCACTGGCTGGTGCTGGTGTATTTGTGTCTTCTGCCTGTGGTGGCGGTGGTTCATGCGGTCAATGTCGTGTGAAGATCAAAGAAGGCGGTGGTGACATTCTACCGACCGAGCTTGACCACATTACCAAAGGTGAAGCGCGTGAAGGTGAGCGTCTATCGTGTCAAGTTGCTATTAAGCAAGATATGAAGATTGAGCTGCCAGAAGAGATCTTTGGCGTCAAGAAGTGGGACTGTGAAGTTATTTCTAACGATAACCAAGCCACGTTTATCAAAGAGCTTAAATTACGTATTCCAGATGGTGAATCGGTACCTTTCCGTGCTGGTGGTTATATTCAAATTGAGGCGCCACCACACCATATTAAGTACTCGGATTTTGATATTCCTGAGGAATACCGTGAAGACTGGGAGAAGTTCAACCTTTTCCGTTACGAGTCTAAGGTAGATGAAGACATTATTCGTGCGTACTCCATGGCTAACTACCCTGAAGAAGAGGGTATTATCATGCTTAACGTACGTGTGGCGACGCCACCACCGCGTAACCCAGACGTACCACCGGGCCAAATGTCTTCTTACATTTGGTCATTAAAGCCTGGTGACAAGTGTACTATCTCGGGTCCATTTGGGGAGTTTTTCGCCAAAGACACTGACGCGGAGATGGTCTTTATCGGCGGTGGTGCAGGTATGGCGCCAATGCGCTCACATATCTTTGACCAGCTCAAACGCCTTAACACGGATCGTAAGATTACGTTCTGGTATGGCGCGCGGTCTAAACGTGAAATGTTCTACGTTGAAGATTTCGATATGCTCCAAGAGCAAAATGAGAACTTCAACTGGTATTGCGCACTGTCCGACCCGCTACCAGAAGATAACTGGGAGGGTGATACTGGCTTTATCCATAATGTGCTTTATGAAAACTATCTGAAAGACCATGAAGCACCGGAAGACTGCGAGTATTACATGTGTGGGCCACCAATGATGAACGCTGCCGTGATTGGCTTGCTTAAAGATCTTGGTGTTGAAGACGAAAACATCATGTTGGATGATTTCGGCGGATAGGCACTGATTGTTTGTCTGACCTTGTAATGGCTGGCCCAAGGGCCAGCCATTTTACGTATAAACCTGATGTCGAAGGACACCACTATGAAGAAGTTTTGGTTACGCTGTGCAACAGTCGTTGCCGTGGTTGCAGGTCTTATCGGTTGTGAGCGCGCCCCTGAGCTTGTGCATCTTACGGGCGAGACGATGGGGACCTATTATTCGATCAAATATATCGCGACGGACGCTACTCCCTCGCAGGATGTCGTTCAAGCGGCTATCGATCAGCGTTTAGAAACAGTCAACGATCAGATGTCGACTTACCGAACAGACTCCGAATTGAGTCAATTCAATCAGCACCAAGCGAACTCACCTGTTTCTGTTTCTCCAGCGACAATCACCGTGATTAACGAGGCGATTCGGCTGAATCAATTTACCCAAGGCGCGCTGGATGTCACAGTGGGACCACTGGTTAACCTTTGGAGTTTTGGGCCAGAAAAGCGGCCGGAGACTATTCCCAGTGATGAAGAGATAGCGTCACGGATGGCGATGACGGGCTTAGAACACCTTAGTGTAGATGGGCGTCGACTCATAAAAACCAACCCTGACTTGTATGTTGACTTATCAACCATTGCGAAAGGGTACGGGGTGGATGTTGTGGCAAACTACCTTGGCGATTTAGGACTCGATAACTATTTGGTTGAGATTGGTGGTGAGTTACAATTAAAAGGTGTGAACCAAGATCAAGTGCCTTGGCGTATCGCGATTGAGAAACCGAGTGCGGGAGCGCAGTCAGTACAAGAGATCGTCGAGCCAGGCGATATGGCGGTTGCCACATCTGGCGACTATCGCAACTACTTTGAAAGTGATGGTATGCGTTATTCGCACATTATCGATCCTACGACAGGGCGTCCGATCAATCATCATTTGGTCTCAGTAACCGTACTTGATCCGTCTTGTATGACGGCTGATGGCTTAGCCACCGGCTTTATGGTACTCGGGCCAGATAAAGCGATGGAATTAGCCAACAAAGCGAATATTCCTGTATTTATGGTAGTAAAAACAGACGATGGGTTTGAAGAAATCGCGTCAGAGGCGTTTAAACCTTATTTGCAGCGTTAGTGTCTTTATGTACAGCGTCAGTGCCGTTGAGGCAGTACGATGTAAAGCACGCGTAATGCGTGTTACTCGCTCAGCGCATCTCATGGCGCTGAGCATCACGACCAATAATAGGTGAGCAATTATGTCAGTCTTTCTTATCACCTTCGCAGTCTTTCTCCTTGTCATTGCGGGTATGGCGATCGGCTATATCGTTCAGCAAAAAACCATCAGCGGCAGCTGTGGTGGCTTGGGGGCGATCGGTATTGAAAAAGAGTGTGACTGCCCAGAGCCGTGCGATGCACGAAAAAAACGCGAAGCGCGGGCGGAGAAAACGCGTGAGTGGAAAAAAAATCAAATCATCTAACGTGTTTTGCCAACGCGTCATTTTATAAAGCGCGTGGCTAACCCGTCTGAACTCTGATGAAAAGGCCGGAGCATGAGCAGAAAAATCATTCATATTGATATGGATTGTTTTTATGCCGCAGTAGAAATGCGCGATAATCCGGCCTTACAGTCTATTCCTTTAGCCATTGGTGGCTCTGCCGATGGACGCGGTGTCATTGCCACCTGTAATTATCCCGCGCGGCGGTTTGGCATACGTTCTGCGATGGCCACCGCTCAAGCATTAAAGCTGTGTCCCGGCTTGACAGTGATGCGTGGCAACATGGCGAAATATCGTCGCATCTCTCAACAGTTGCATGCTATTTTTCATCGCTATACCGATACCATAGAACCGCTTTCCCTTGACGAAGCCTACCTTGATGTCTCTGAGACTCAATGTTATCAAAATTCTGCGACCTTAATAGCCGAAGCAATTCGGCGCGACATTCGCCATGAGTTAGGATTAACGGCCTCGGCGGGCGTGGCGCCGATTAAATTCATCGCCAAAGTAGCGTCGGATAAAAACAAACCCGATGGTATTTGCGTGGTGTCACCCGACCAAGTTGAACACTTTGTTCGCGATCTCCCTTTACAGTCTATTCCTGGTGTGGGACGGGTCACCTTGACCAAGTTGCATGAATGGAATCTGTTTACCTGCCATGATATTCAAACCGCGGATCCATCAATGCTTGTCCAGCGCTTTGGTAAATTTGGTTCCGTGCTTTGGCAGCGTGCTCATGGTATTGACCGACGTGAGGTGCAAGTTGAGCGTATACGGAAATCCGTCGGAGTCGAAAAAACCTTGTCTGAGGATCTAAACTTGCTTGATGCCTGTTTGCCGTGGATTGATCGTTTATACGATGAATTGCTGACGCGATTAGAAAAAGCCGATGCAGGGGGACGCATTTGCCGGCAAGGGATCAAAATAAAGTTTAATGATTTTCAAACGACGACGGTCGCACACCGATGTGAGTCCTTGGACCGCGCCATGTTTGATACCTTGTTACACGAAGCCTTTTATCGAGGGGAAGGGCGAGGTATTCGCCTGATTGGTTTGTCGGTTGGGTTGGGAGACGATACCGCCCCCCAACTGAGTCTACTCGGCTAGGCCGTTTTAATTGGAATCGCTTTTAAAATCGCCTGCATTTGTTGCCAATAGTGCCCAACACTATCGATATTTACTTTCTCATCGGGAGAATGCGGAAACTTGATAGTCGGACCAAATGAAATCATATCCATGTTGGGATAGGGCTGTTTAAATAGGCCACACTCTAGCCCCGCATGAATGACCATGATGTCAGGTTTACGCTGATAGATTCCTTCATAGGTATCGCGGAAAATATGCATAATCTCTGAATCGGGATCCGGTTTCCAACCTGGGTAGGCGCCTGAAAACTCGACATTAACATTCGCTAAGCTTGCCAGTGATTGCAGTATGCTTTGCACGTTTTCACGGCCTGAGTCGATCAATGAACGGATCAGAAATAAGGCGGTAATTTTATCTTCCTCAGTATTAATCACGCCGAGGTTAAGTGATGTTTCGACCACGCCAGGGACATCATCACTCATTCTCACTACCCCGTTAGGCGCAGCATTTAAGGCCGCTAATAAACGTGATTGGACGGCGCGTGTGAGGGGATCAGTTGCATTGTCAGTGGATTCCATTACCAAGGTCACTTGCTCTTCCAAGCGGCCTAACTCGTCTTGTAGCAGCGTCGCGAACCGGTCAACAGCGCCAGCCAGTGCGTCTTTTTGCGATGCAGGCACGGCAATATCGGCAAACGCTTCACGAGGAATGGCATTGCGTAATGTACCACCACGTATCGCGAGTAGGCTCATGTCGACATCATCAAGATGATGGCTCAGGAAACGGGCTAATAATTTATTGGCATTCGCTCGACCCGTGTGAATATCCACGCCCGAGTGACCCCCTTTTAATCCTTTAATGCCAATCGTAAAGCGCGCCAGATCTCCCTCTATCGCTTGTCGCTCGAGTGGAAAATGCATACTGGCATCCACGCCACCCGCGCAGCCCATGTACACTTCCCCTTCTTGCTCTGAGTCGGTATTGAGCAGTATGTCACCTGTTAGCCAGCCTGCTTCAAGCCCAAACGCGCCATCCATACCTGCTTCTTCGTTGGTGGTGAGTAATACTTCAAGTGGACCGTGCTCGATATCATCGGCATCGAGAACAGCAAGGCAGGATGCCATCCCCATCCCGTTATCTGCCCCTAATGTGGTGCCATCGGCAGTGACCCACTCCCCATCCACATAGGGACGAATAGGATCGCGGGTAAAATCGTGATCGGTATTTTCATTCTTCTGAGGCACCATATCGAGGTGGGCTTGTAAGACTACGCCCTTGCGATTCTCCATGCCGGGAGTGGCTGGTTTACGAATGAATAGGTTACCAGCGTTATCTTGACGAACCGCTAAACCACGTCCCTTTGCCCAATCGATAATAAACTGGGCTAACTGTGACTCATGATAAGAAGGATGAGGGATAGCACAGATTTGGTCGAAAAACGCCCAAACAGGGCGCGGTGATAATTGGCTAATGTCAGACACGATAAACTCCATTATATTTTATGGTTGACCTTTTATGCAGCAGGTCTCACTGAAATGGAAAAACAAACCCAAGCATATCACTGTCGCTATCACGGCAACAGACATGGATAAAAACCCGCTATGCCAATCAAACTAGGCGTTATTATTGTAATTAAATTACAGATATGAACTTTTTGTGACTCCTGTCACCTTAAAGCTTGTAAATAAATTACCTTTGGTATATTATCTAGACATTGGCAACATCGCTTGCCAGTTGTTCATGGAGTGAACCCGAGCATTCGCCTCCAAGGAACCGAGATAAATGTGAACAACATTGGTTTAAACTTGAGAGAGGTAAAAAATGGAAGGCATGGTATCGAGCTACTACTGGAATCAGCAGTCAGTCTACACCAAAGGTTTTACGTATCCGGCTTCGTTCGGCTACCGCAAGTAAGTTTTATGATTCCCCCGCTCTTACAGAGAGATTTCTGATCCAGAAAGCAAACGCTTTTATTCTGGCGCCACACAATGTGTGGCGTTTTTTTTATAAGTTTTTTGTCTATAAATCGTACTTGTCTAGTTATATCGACGCGCTGCCACAGAATGTTCTCTTCCTCTTCCTCTTCCTCTTCCTCCTCGTCACTACTAAATGATTTTAGCGCTGGAAATTTTAGCGATCGATCGGTAAGATTTGCGCCAATTTTAAATACGCAAACGTTTTCCTTTTGGTATCTAGCGATACATCACTTTTTAGTTTGGGACAAAACCGATGTTAGAGCGTTTATTTCAACTTAAAGCCCACGGCACCGATCTTCGTACTGAAGTCATCGCCGGGTTCACCACTTTTTTAACCATGGCGTATATCATTTTCGTCAATCCCTCTATTTTGGCTGAGGCAGGCATGGATAAAGGCGCTGTCTTTGTCGCGACCTGTCTAGCGGCAGCGGTTGGCTGTCTAGTGATGGGGATTGTGGCAAACTATCCAGTCGCACAGGCGCCGGGGATGGGACTGAATGCCTTTTTCACCTACACCGTGGTTTTACAAATGGGGCACTCTTGGCAGGTTGCGCTAGCCGCCGTATTTATCTCCGGGTTATGTTTCATTTTGTTAAGTGTCTTGCGCGTGCGTGAATGGATCATTAATTCGATTCCAATGGCACTACGAACCGGTATATCAGCCGGTATCGGACTTTTTTTGGCGCTCATTGCGTTGCAAAACGCTGGGATTGTCGTTGACCACCCAGCAACATTGGTTGCGCTCGGTGATGTGACAGCCTTTGCTCCCGCCATGGCGGCACTTGGTTTCTTTCTGACCATCGGTTTGGTGCACCGAGGAATGAAAGGGGCGGTAATGATTGCCATTTTGGCGGTCACGATCATCGGTGTCATCGCCGGTGATGTGGCATACGGTGGTGTGATGTCCGCGCCGCCGAGTTTAGCGCCGACCTTTATGCAACTCGATTTTTCTGGCGCGTTTGAAGTGGGATTAGTGTCGATTGTGTTCGCATTTTTATTTGTCGATCTTTTTGATACTGCAGGAACCTTAGTGGGTGTGGCACAGCGCGCGGAACTTTTGGATAAAGATGGTAAACTACCGCGCTTAAATCGTGCATTACTGGCAGATAGTACCGCGACATCAGTCGGGGCGCTTTTAGGCACGTCAAACACAACGTCTTACATTGAGAGCGTATCAGGGGTTGCCGCTGGCGGTCGCACGGGATTGACCGCTGTGGTTGTTGGTATTCTGTTTTTACTGGCGCTCTTTTTTGCACCGTTAGCAGGTATGGTGCCTGCCTATGCGACTGCGGGCGCCTTATTTTATGTGGCCATCTTGATGATGTCAGGTTTGGTGAGCATTAATTGGCGTGATCTGACTGAGGCTGCGCCTGTTGTGGTGGTGTGTTTGCTGATGCCGCTGACTTATTCAATAGCAAGCGGTATTGGGCTTGGTTTCATCGCGTTTTGTGCCGTAAAAACCTTTGCGGGCAAAGGGCGAGAAGTTCCTGTCAGTATCTGGATTTTGGCGGGGTTGTTCTTACTTAAGTTTGTTTTCTTAGTGTAAAGCAACTTGCCCACATTGACGTTAAAATAAGGCGAGAGACGCCACGAGGTTTTCACCATGAGCACTAAGTTTATTATCACCTGGGACAATATGCAGATGTACACCCGGCAATTGGCAGAAAAGCTGCTCCCAGCAGAGCAATGGCAAGGTATTATCGCCGTTACCCGCGGTGGTTTGGTCCCTGCTGCTATTCTTGCCCGAGAGCTGGGCATTCGCCATGTCGACACAGTCTGTATTTCCAGTTATGACCACGACCATCAACGCGATATGCGTGTCGTCAAACAAGCGCCCGGTGATGGTGAAGGATTTATTGTGGTTGACGATCTCGTTGATACAGGAGGGACGGCTGAAATGGTGCGTCAACTCTACCCCAAAGCACGTTTCGTGACTGTGAGTGCGAAGCCTGCGGGCAAGTCTCTTGTTGATGATTATGTTGTTGATATTCCTCAGGATACTTGGATTGAGCAGCCTTGGGATATGGCGGTCAGCTATGTTGATCCGATTGCCAAGTAAATGCCGTTGGTAACGTAAATAGCGTACCAGATTAAGCCCAAACGCTGCGTTTACACGTGGCGTTTTTTATTCCTGTGATTAAGTGCGGAAAATCATGGTCTTGCTATGTGTATGGTTTAAACTAACATCACGTTACAAAAAAGCCTAGGAGTGGGTGTGTCCAAGAAAGAATCACAAAACCTATCGGTGACGCTTTTTGCTAAACACAAACATGCTACCGAAACATCGACACTATTTGGTGCGGTTCAACAAAGCCAGCAAGCCAATTACTCGGCATTTGATGGCGACAGTGAATCGAGTTGGTACCGTATGCGTCGTCGTGGTCAGTGGACTTGGCAAGGGGTCGATCCGGTCGAAATGGAAGCGATCTTTTCTCGTATAGCCTCTTCTGACAATACCCGTTCTGTCGATGCGTTATTGGATACGGTTGAAGGTTACCGAGCGGGTAACTGGCACTATGAGTGGACCGCGGTAGGGATGCAACACCAAAAACAAGCACAGGTGTTGGCAGATGAAGGAAAGGCTAAGCAGGCGAGTGAACAATGGCTTCAGGCGTGTACTTACTTTGGTATCGCGGCTTACCCTCACCTTAAAGGGGATAACCTTGCCTTACAGGCCGAAACTTTGGCATTTAAAGCGTTTGAAAAAGCAATGTCACAACTGCCGTTTACGGTGAAGACTGTCGAAACGCAATTAGACGGTAAGACGTTAAAAGGGTATCTCTATTTACCCCGTACAGACGCCACCTTACCGGTTGTGATCTTGAGTGGCAGCCTTGATAGCTTACAAACCGATCTCTGGCGCTTATTTGTCGATTACTTTGCGCCCGCCGATATCGCGGTACTGACGCTTGATATGCCATCGGTCGGCCACAGCAGCCACTGGCATTTAAACGAAGACACCAGCCGCTTGCATGCGGCGATGCTTGATAAGCTTGCGGATGTGCCATGGGCGGATCACCATCGCGTCGGCACCATGGGTATCCGTTTTGGGGCTAACCCAGCAGTGCGGATGGCATTTTTAGAACCTCATCGTATCAAGGCCAGTGCGTCACTGGGGGGGATTGTGCATGCATTGCTCACCGATGCGACAAGAATGAAAAAAATGCCCCCCATGTACCTGGATACCTTGGGCTCACGCATAGGACGCCGGCTGCCCATCGATACCTTGAAAACGCGCTTACAAGCGTGGTCATTAAAAAATCAAGGTCTGCTCACCGGTCGCCGCACAGACGTACCGATTCTCGCACTAAGCTTGAAAGATGATCCGGTTTGTCCTGAGTCAGATAACCAGTTAATTGCGCGATATAGTCGCGGAGGGAAAGCCGTTACCCTCCCAAACACGCCATTACATGATGGCTATCATCGTGCACTCACAGAAACCGTCAAATGGTTTACGGACATGCTTTAAACCTATCATGAGAGGCGCTGGCCCGAACTGAAGGTGTGATCTACCGCCGAAAGCGAAGGATTGATATTCACCTGAACGTTAACCGCATGATATACCATGTACAAGGACGTTAAAGTGCCACTGGAGGACACGATGAGCGATAAAACAACGCTTTCACATGGACGATTAAAAACGCGGTTTACAGCTTTAGGCCCCTATTTTCGAGAGGGGATATCGGCACCAGAACGTTACTTTTTTGATAGCCTGTCCGTCTGTGTGGATGCGGAAAAAGATCCGGATGCGCGAGAATTTTGGGGATGGTGGTTTGAGTTAGCCCCCATCGAAGACGGTTTCAATTATCGCTATGGGTTTGGTCTTTATGACCACAAAGGGGATTGGGTGAGTGAGTCCATTCCTCAAGAGGCGAGAAAAGCGGTAGATAAAACGTTAACCAACTTTTATACCAAGTTGTATAGCCTGCTAGACGAAGAGCTCGATCTATCCTTGTCACCCAGCGACGCGCTTACCGAACCTAAATTGACGGGCACCAAGTAACCGTGAATTGCCTGATCCTAGCTCTTGTTAAATGAGCAAGGGATTGATAAAAGAGACACCTAAGCTTTTGTGGATCAGGCAAGCATGACTATTCAAGACGCATTTCAAGATGGTGGCCTAGCAGCCAACATTCCCTCGCAAACTCTCGTGGTTAAATTGGGCACCAGTGTGCTTACGGGCGGCTCGACGCGCTTGGATCAAGCGCATATGGTTGAGTTAGTTCGCCAATGTGCAAGGTTAAGACAACAAGGCCATCAGGTCATTATCGTCTCATCTGCAGCCATTGCAGCAGGGCGAGAGCATCTTGGTTATCCGGTATTAGCCGATACGGTTGCAAATAAGCAAATGCTTGCCGCAGTTGGCCAGTGTCGTTTAATTCAAACGTGGGAACACCTGTTTAGTTTATACGGCTTTCAGGTAGGCCAAATGTTATTAACTCGCGCCGATTTAGAACACCGAGAGCGTTTTCTCAATGCGCGTGACATGCTTCATGCGCTACTAGATAACGGTATTATTCCTATTGTGAACGAAAACGACGCGGTGGCCACCGCTGAAATAAAAGTTGGAGACAATGATAACTTATCGGCACTGGTTGCGATTTTAGCCGATGCGGACAAGCTTTTACTCCTCACTGATCAGCCAGGCCTCTTTACCGCCGATCCTCGCGCGAATCCTGACGCTGAATTAATTCGCGAAGTGCACACGATTGATGAAACCTTACGCAAATTGGCGGGCGGCAGTGTTGGTGGTTTAGGTACGGGAGGAATGGCAACCAAACTGCAAGCGGCGGATATTGGTCGCCGAGCCGGTGTTGAAGTGACGATTGCAGCAGGCAGTAAGCCGGAGGTGATCCAAAAAGCCGTCGCCGGTGACAATGCAGGGACACGCTTTTTACCCTTAGATAGCCCGTTAGAAAGCCGTAAACGTTGGATCCTGGCCGGCCCGCCACCAGCCGGTGAGATTATTATTGATGCAGGTGCCGCCACGGCAGTGACGCAAAACGGAAGTAGCCTGTTGAGCAAAGGGATTGTCGCGGTGAAAGGCGAGTTTGCTCGCGGAGAAGTAGCACGTATTGAATCGGTTGATGGTAAGTGTCTGGCCCGAGGGATCTGTCGTTATGCCGCGCGTGATTTGCGCCGTATTGCGGGTGCACATAGCCAACAGATTGCAGATATTTTAGGCTATGAGTATGGACCGGTTGCGATGCATCGAGACGATCTTGTGGTTATCGACGAATAACATCCAAGCAGAGACGAATAGAAGAGACCAATAAAAGATGAGCTTACAAACGATGGGTAAGTCGGCAAAAGATGCCGCTTACCAACTGGCGATCACATCGACTGCGACGAAAAACCAGGCATTAGCGATCATTGCCGATGAACTTGATGCACAGCAGGCGACAATTTTAGCCGCAAATCAAATCGATCTTGCCGCCGCTCGTGAGACAGAGATGGATGCGGCGATGCTCGATAGACTTACACTGACCCCAGAACGTCTCACCAATATGGCAAAAGATGTTAGACAAGTCATCGCGTTAGCCGATCCCGTCGGTCAACAGTTCGATCATAAACTGCTCGAAAATGGCTTGTCATTATCCAAGCGACGTGAGCCTCTGGGCGTGATTGGTGTGATTTATGAAGCGCGCCCAAATGTCACCATTGATATTGCTGCATTATGCTTGAAAACCGGCAATGCCAGTATTTTACGCGGTGGCAAAGAAACGTTTGCAACCAACCAGGTGCTAGTGAATGTCATCCAAACTGGGTTAGAAAAAGCAGGCCTACCGCTCGCGTCCGTTCAGTATATTGATAAGCCCGATCGCGCCCTCGTCTCTGAGCTGCTGACCCTGGATGATTACGTTGATATGATTATTCCCCGTGGTGGGGCTGGGCTGCATAAAATGTGCAAGCAAAACAGTACCATTCCTGTGATTATCGGGGGCTTTGGTATTAGTCATCTGTATGTTGATCACAGCGCGGATCTTGATAGAGCGCCAGAGGTGATCCTCAATGCAAAAACAGATCGCCCATCAGCGTGCAATGCATTGGACACCTTGTTAGTGCATAAGGACGTGGCTGCGCAGTTGTTTTCTCGTTTAGTCACGCTGTTTAATCAACATAAGTTGAATGTTGTCGCCGCATCAAGTGCATTGCCTTATCTGGATGGTGTTGAGCATCTACGTGAAGCACAAGCGGGTGACTTTGATACTGAGTGGCTAGGGCCGACACTGGGTGTGGCCGTTGTTGATGACGTGGATCAGGCGCTTGCGCACATGAGGACCCATAACGCGAGTCACTCTGATGCCATACTGACTAATGATTTACAATCGGCTGAAGCCTTTATCAACGGTGCCGGATCGGCGGCTGTGTATGTCAATGCATCAACACGGTTTACTGATGGGGCACAGTTTGGTTTAGGCGCGGAAGTGGCCGTCTCTACCCAAAAACTTCATGCCCGCGGGCCAATGGGACTCGAAGAGCTAACGACCTATAAATGGGTCGGCAAAGCGGATTACTTATCACGTGTATAACGGCGAGCCTTAGTCAGTCATAACCGACTAAAAAAGCCGCAAGTGCATTCAGCACTTGCGGCTTTTTCTTATTTATCCGTGTACCTACTATTTACCATGTACCCACTATTTATCATGTACCCACACGATAAGGCTATTTCACTTCAACGCCTTTTGCTTGCAAGTCTGCATGATAAGAGGATCGAACAAACGGGCCACAGGCTGCATGTGTAAAGCCAAGATCTAGCGCGATTTCTTTTAATTCATCGAATTCTTCTGGTGGCACATAGCGCTCAACCGGCAAGTGGTGACGGCTTGGGGCGAGGTACTGTCCTAGCGTTAGCATTGTGACACCATGCGCACGTAAGTCTTTGAGCACCTCGATAATTTCTTCTTTGGTTTCACCGAGACCCATCATCAATCCTGACTTGGTTGGTACGTCTGGATGCATTTCGCCAAACTTTTTCAACAGATCCAATGACCACTGATAATTAGCGCCGGGGCGCGCTTTTCGGTACAAACGCGGTGCCGTTTCAAGGTTGTGGTTGAACACATCGGGTGGATTGTCACGCAAGATATCGAGGGCTTTATCCATACGACCACGGAAGTCAGGGACCAGTGTCTCTATTTGAATATCAGGATTAAGCGTACGGATCTCACGGGTGCAATCGACAAAATGCTGAGCGCCGCCGTCGCGGAGATCGTCACGATCCACCGAGGTGATCACCACATAACGTAGCTTCATGTCCTTGATAGTTTGTGCCAAATGCTTTGGCTCTTCACTGTCAGGGGCTACAGGGCGGCCATGGGCCACATCACAGAATGGGCAACGACGTGTACAGATGGCACCCAGAATCATAAAGGTTGCCGTACCGTGGCTAAAACACTCAGCCAAGTTAGGACACGAGGCTTCCTCACACACCGAGTGGAGGTTATTTTTGCGCATCGCGTCTTTAATTTCTTTTATACGCGCAGTTTCAGCCGGGAGCTTGATTTTCATCCAATCAGGCTTGCGCAGCACTTCTTTTTGCTCGGTCTGCATATTTTTGACCGGGATAAGCGCCATTTTATCGGCGTCGCGGTATTTAACGCCGCGTTCCATCTGAATCGGTTTGCTCATAAATCGCTGCTTTCCGTTGTAAACTCAACCTGAGAGTAACCTAACTGTTGAGTTAAAGTGTCTACCAGCACAGGTTGGACGTCAGCGAGTGTGACGTGATCAACCTGATCGCTCAGTTGCGTCATGGCCATACCGGCATACCCACATGGGTTGATGCGCTGGAATGGTGATAAATCCATATTGATGTTTAGTGCCAATCCATGGAATGAGCATCCGCGACGGATACGGAGCCCAAGAGAACATATTTTTGCATCGTTAACGTAAACGCCAGGTGCATCGGGTCGCGCGTAAGCGTCAACGTGGAAATGTGCCAGCGTGTCAACGACAAGATTTTCAATATGACTAACCAGTGCCCGCACACCGACTTTTTTTCTTTTAAGATTAATCAGGAAATAGGCAATCAGCTGACCAGGACCATGATAGGTAACTTGCCCCCCACGGTCTGATTGTACGACTGGAATGTCTCCCGGGACCAAAATATGTTCCGTTTTTCCCGCTTGCCCTTGGGTAAAAACGGGGTCATGTTCAACCAACCAGACCTCATCTTGGGTCTGTTCATCACGTGTGTCGGTGAAGTCACGCATCTGTTCCCAAACACGTGAATACGGTTGACGGCCGAGGTGTCTCACAACGAGTTGGTGCTGCAAACCCATTTCCCATATTGTTGTCAGTGGCGATATTATAGAGCCTGGCGGCGTGATTAAAAGCCGCCAGTCGTGTGGGTATTTGAATTAAAGGACCATACGGACGATATCAATATCGCTGAGTTCTTTATAAAGCGTCTCAACTTGCTCAATGGAGGTCGCTTTAATGGTAATAGACACAGAGTGATAATTGCCTTTTGCACTCGGTTTGACGGCGGGGCTATAGTCTCCCGGTGCATGGCGTTGAATAACGCTTAACACTTGATCCGGTAGCTCGGGTTTCGCTTGGCCCACGACCTTGTAGGTAAATTGGCAAGGAAACTCCAGCAGGTCTTTTAATTTTGGTTGCTCTTGCATGTAAACTCCTAACAGTATGTCTGTTAAGACACACGTTTGTGCGATTGATCACGATTAACGCGAAATACTAATCGGCTAAGAGTCAGAAAACAAGCCGCCCACGAGGTTGGAGGGCGGCGTAAAGTGGGAGTTATCCGAGTAAGTTTTTGAACATCATCACGATGTAGTCAATGAAACGGCTAAAGATACCGCCTTTTTCGACATCGTTGAGGGCAACCAGAGGATATTCAGCGATGTCTTCATCATCAACTTGATAGAACAACTTACCGACTACATCGCCTTTACTGATAGGCGCTTCGAGGGTTTGTTCTAAAACAAAGCTCGCTTTCAAATCGCGTGCTTTACCGCGAGGAAGAGTGACAAAGGTATCTTCGGTGACGCCTAGCGCGACTTCGTCTGTATCACCCATCCATACTTTCTCAGTGACAAAGGTTTCATTGGCCTTATGCGGTGCAACTGTTTCAAAGAAACGGAAACCATAGTTCAGCAGCTTTTTACTCTCAGCCTTACGGGCATTTGCACTCTTCGTCCCCATGACAACTGAAATAAGACGCATGTCGCCCTCAGTCGCTGACGTGACGAGGTTGTAACCGGCCCCATCAGTGTGGCCCGTTTTAATGCCATCGACATTCAGGCTTTTATCCCAGAGCAAGCCATTACGGTTGTATTGAGTAATGCCGTTGTAGGTAAAGGCTTTTTCTTTGTATATCCGATACTCTTCTGGCACATCACGAATCAGCGCTTGGCCGAGTAACGCCATATCATAGGGGGTGGTATACAAATTTTGAGAGTCTAAACCATGCACATTAGAAAAATGCGAGCTGTTCATGCCCAAGCTTTCGCCCCAGCGGTTCATCAAATCGACAAAGGCGTCTTCCGAGCCCGCAACATGTTCTGCCATCGCCACACAGGCATCATTACCGGATTGGATGATGATACCGCGGTTTAGATCGGCCGCTTTGACCGTGGTGCCGACCTCGATAAACATTTTTGACGATTCAGGGTAATTTTTTGCCCAAGCGTTTTCGCTAATGACAACATCATCGTCCATTGAAATGTTACCACGCTCGACTTCTTGGCCGATGACGTAGCTGGTCATCATTTTGGTTAAGCTGGCTGGGTTGAGGCGCTCATGAGCATTATATTCTGCCAACACTTTGCCAGAATGGTAATCCATAAGCACATATCCTTTCGCCGCAATTTGCGGTGCATCAGGGACGACAGCGGGCGCGGCTTGGACAGTCGCTGTGGTGAGCACAGCCGCGGAAAGCAGCGCGCGTATGCGAAAAACGGTTTTATTCATCATTGTTAGTACTTTTGTCGGTTATCGATGTCGATACTGTATTTGTCACTATACCAAATTGCGTAGAGAGCGACAGGCTCGATTTCTTTAACTTATTGATTATCTGTTTTGGCACTTGTTACCGATGAGTCAGTACTCACAAGTGCCTCGGTGACGATAAAGGCGCCCGGCAATTGGTGCTGTTTTGCTGTGCGCATCGCTTGTTGTGCTTGGCCACGGTCGTAAAACGGACCAAAACGTACGCGATAAACTTGGTCACGGCGCGCGATATGGGTAGGTAGACCATGGCTTTTTGCTAATTGTTCCGCGGTTTGATTGGCTTTTAAACCATCTGAAAGCGCCGCCAGTTGAACATAATAGGCATGGTGCCGGGCGGAGTGCCACTCATCTTCCTTGGGTTTTTCAGGGGAGATAAGCCGCAGTGAGACAGGCGCAGTCCCTGTTTTTAACACGTCCAACTTCTTCGCGGCGGCATAGCTAAGATCAATCACGCGTTGGTTGTGAAAAGGACCGCGGTCATTGACACGCACAACTGCTTTTTTGCCATTGTTTTGGTTAGTGACTTCGACATAGCTCGGCAAGGGCAAGGTTTTGTGCGCCGCAGACATGGAGTACATATCGTAGACCTCACCATTGGAGGTGCGATGGCCGTGAAACTTCTCTCCATACCAGGAGGCAATTCCTGCTTGTTGATACCCCTTAGGCTTACGTAAAATCTGGTATGACTGCCCGTTTAACGTGTAATCCTTATTACCCGCGAGGCTGTAAGGCTCATATTTAGGGTGTGCGTCCTCAACATGAATGGTTTGTGGAACCCGATCTGGGGCTTTGTCATTATGCATATCGTAGCGCCCTTGCTGATTGCTACAGGCGCTGAATAAAAGGGAAGTAATAACAACAAGAATAGCTCGCATGTTTATGCCCTGGATAACATTTTACGGTGAGTATGAATGGACATGAGAATACCAAAACCGGCCATGAGCGTGACCATTGAGGTGCCACCATAGCTGATTAAAGGTAAGGGTACCCCAACCACAGGTAAAATACCGCTGACCATGCCAATATTGACAAAAACATAAACAAAAAAGCTCAACACAATACTGCCCGCCATCATACGGCCAAAGGCGGTTTGTGCTCGACTTGCCAACATTAACCCTCGCCCAATCAAAAACACATATAAAGCCAGTAGCACGCAAACACCCACTAACCCCCATTCTTCGGCGATGACGGCAAAAATAAAATCAGTATGGCGTTCAGGGAGAAACTCGAGCTGCGATTGTGTTCCATGGAGCCAGCCTTTACCGGTTAAACCGCCCGAGCCTATCGCGATCTTAGATTGGATAATGTGATAGCCGGCACCGAGCGGATCCGATTCAGGATTAAACAAGGTAAGCACCCGTGTTCGTTGGTAATCGTGCATCAGGAAAAACCAAAGTACTGGTATAAAGCTGGCAAGCGCGACGACAGCAGCGGTGATGATTTTCCAACTGATACCGGCTAGGAACAACACGAATATGCCGGATGCGGCGATCAATATAGAGGTCCCTAAATCGGGTTGTTTGGCAATCATGAGTGTAGGGACCAACAACAAGAATAGCGCGATCAGCAAAGTAGATATTTTCGGGGGGAGGGGGTCTTTACCAATAAAGCGAGCCAGCATTAAAGGCACCGCCAATTTAATGATTTCTGAAGGCTGAAAGGTAACAAAACCCAGATCAAGCCAGCGTTGTGCCCCTTTGGCGGTTTCTCCGACGAATAATACCGCCGCTAATAACACCACGCCTACGGCGTATAAATAGGGTGACCAAAACTCATAGTGGCGAGGAGGAACTTGGGCGAGTGCAAACATGACGGCAAGTGCCAGCGTCATGCGAATGGCTTGGCGTTCCATCATCGCCAGGCTTTGCCCGCTTGCGCTATACATGACCACCAGCCCGAAGCCCATGAGTAACAAAACACCAATCAGCATGGGCAAATCGAGATGTAAGCGGTCAAACAAAGAGCGTTTGGTGCTGGCTTGAGCTAACGAACTCATTATTTTTCCTCCTCCGTCTCTTTGTCTTCCACTAGAATATGATCGAAGATACGGCGCGCGATCGGCGCACCATTGCTTGACCCGCCACCGGCATTTTCTAACACCATAGATACCGCGACTTCGGGATTTTCAAAAGGCGCGAACCCCATAAATAGCGCATGATCGCGCAGATGTTCGGCGATTTCATCGGCGTTATACTCTTCGTTTTCGCCTAGGCCAAAGACCTGAGCGGTGCCCGATTTTCCTCCCGATAGATACTCCGCGGAGCGGAAAGCACGACGCGCTGTCCCTTTACGCCCATGATTAACTAATTGCATGCCTTTTAGTCCCACATCCCAATACTTGTCCTCTACCCCTTTTATCGGTGGAAATGGCTCAGCCTTCGGTTTGTGTTCACCCGTTTCATCGCGGGTTTTCATTAATAGTTTTGGGGCTTTCACTTCGCCACGGTTAAGCAACACCGTAAGTGCTTTAACAATCTGCATGGGTGTCGCCGTCCAGTAGCCTTGTCCAATACCAACCGGAATGGTGTCACCCTTGTACCAAGGTTGCCGATAGCGGCTCATTTTCCATTCTCGGTTAGGCATATTGGCACTGCTCTCTTCATGAATATCAATGCCAGTGTAATGACCAAACCCGAATCGACCCATCCATGATGATAATTTATCAATCCCCATGTCGTAGGCGATTTGATAGAAAAACGTATCAACCGATTCTTCAATCGATTGAACAATATTAACGCGGCCATGGCCCCAGGGACGCCAGTCACGGAATGGACGGGTGTCTGAATTAGGGATGCGCCAATAACCAGGGTCATTGCGGGTGGTCTGGGTCGTGATCACGCCTTCTTCCAACGCAGAGACAGCGATAAAAGGCTTCACCGTTGAGGCGGGGGGATAAATGCCTAGGGTCGCCCGATTCACCAGTGGGCGATCTTTATTATTGAGTAATTGCTGATACTGTTTACTCGAAATGCCGTGGACGAATAAGTTCGGATCATAGCTTGGGGTCGATACCATGGCCAATACCCCGGAGGTATCAGGATCAACCACCACCACTGCACCACGGCGATTGCCAAGAATACCGCGCACGTACAGCTGCAAATCAATATCGAGGTTGAGGATTAAGTCTTTACCGGGCTCAGGGGGAACGTATTTAAGTGTCCGGATCACACGACCTCGGCTATTCACTTCGACTTCCTGATAGCCGGCTTTTCCGTGTAACTCGGGCTCATAATATTTTTCTATCCCGAGTTTGCCAATGTCACGCGTCGCTCGGTAGTTATTGAGCACGTCTTTTTGTCGCAACTTGGCAATATCGCGATCATTAATTCTTGCGACATAACCCAGCACGTGTGTCAACGCATCGCCATATGGGTAATGACGTTTTAGATAGGCTTTGATTTCAACCCCAGTAAATTGATGCTGGTGGGCGGAAAAAATCGCGACCTCTTTGTCAGTCAGTTGTGTTTTGAGTGCCACGGCATTAAAACGGCGAGAGCGGCGACGTTCTTGTTGAAAACGTGCAATATCTTTGTCATCCAGCGACAACAAGCGTTTAAGCTTGGCCAAGGTTGCCGACATATCATCGACTTGCTCGGGGGTCACTTCTAAATGATAAACTGGGCGGTTTTCAGCCAGCAGTTTTCCATGGCGGTCATAAATGAGGCCACGGTTAGGCGCGACAGGGACCACTTTAATACGATTATCATTCGAGCGAGTTTGGTAGTCTTGATGCTCGGTTACTTGAATATGATAAAGGTTGGTGAGCAACGCTCCAACAAGCGCCATAATGCCGACAAAAGAGACAATAGCGCGGCGCACAAATAACGCAGCCTCGGTACTGTGGTCTCGGATTTCAACTCGTTGGCGCTTCATCTGTCGTTATTCTCGATGATAAGGATGGTTGGTGGTGAGACTCCAAGCGCGATACAGGCTCTCCGCCATGATGACGCGAACCAGTGGGTGGGGCAGGGTCAGAGGCGAAAGTGACCAGCTTTGCTCAGCGGCTGCTTTACAATCGGGGGCCAACCCTTCTGGGCCACCAATTAAAATGGCGACATCGCGCCCATCCAGTTTCCACTTTTCGAGTTGACTGGCTAATTGCGGCGTATTCCAAGGCTTGCCGGGAATATCTAAGGTAACGATACGACTACCACGATTCACCGCAGCGAGCATGGCTTCGCCTTCTTTTTGTAAAATGCGGGCAATGTCTGCATTTTTACCGCGTTTACCGGCAGGCACTTCAACCAGCTCAAGTGGCATGTCTTTTGGAAAGCGGCGCTGATACTCATCAAAGCCTTGTTGTACCCACTTGGGCATTTTATTGCCGACTGCAATCAACTGGATTTTCATGGATTAATTCCAGAGTTTTTCCAGTTGATAAAGTTGGCGTTGTTCTTCTTGCATGACGTGAACCATGACGTCGCCTAAATCGACAACGACCCACTCACTGTCATCTTTGCCTTCTGTTCCCATGGCGCCAATATCAGCCGCTTGGGCTTGCTCACAAACGTGATCGGCAATTGAAGCCACATGGCGGCGCGAGTTGCCTGTACAAAGCACCAAAAAGTCAGTAATGCAGGATTTATCTCGTACGTCTAGCGTCACGATATCGCTGGCTTTTAACTCATCGACTTTGTCGGCGACAAACTGTTTTAATTCGGTAGCTTGCAAAGAGAACCTCGATGTATGTGCTGATTGTATTCAGTGGCAGTATATCACTTGGCAGCCCTTTGGACACGCTAGGGCGCCAGAGGTTCGGCGGGTTGGCACATAAGTGCACAAAAATAGTGCAGATTAGGCCAAGGGTCACTGCCAAAATCGGTTTTTAACTGTATCTCTAACTCAGCGAGCTGGCGCAATAATGAGGCGAGACGCACTTTGTTTAGCCGATTGAGTGCTGCGGTGATCATGGGTCTACGCGCTTGCCAAACACGCAACTGATCGAATAGCACGTTGAGTGGTCGCCCTTGTTGCCCTTGCTCTTGGATTGTATAGAGTTGTTTGAGTTCTTTTTGGATCAAACGCAGTAACAAGGTGGGCTCTTCGCCTTCGGCATGCAGTTGTTCGATAATACGCTGCGCGCGATTGGCCTTACCGGCAAGTAGCGCATCGGTCAGTTGGAAAGGGGTGAAGTGATGATGCCGCGACAACGCACTCTCAATCCGAGGTAAGGTAAGGGCACCATCGGGATAAAGTAAGTGGAGGATTTGTAAACTTTGCACCAGCGCGAGTAAGTTGCCTTCATGCCATTGGGCAAGCAACTGCAGCGCGGGTTGATCGGGTTGTAGCCCGAGATGGCGGCAGCGCTGTTCAATAAAACGGGGCAAGTGACGTGCATCTGGGGTTTGGCAAACTACATACAAGGCTTGCTTTGCCAACGTAGTAAACCACTTGGCACTTTCTTGCTTTTTATTGAGCCGCTCGCCTTGAACGAGCAAGAGAATATCAGGATGGAGGTAGCTGGCAAGCTCGGTCAGTTGCTTGGCTTGGGCGCTGTTCAGGCCATTTTCAGGACAGGTCAATTCAATAATCTGCCGAGAGGAAAACAAACTGAGGGCTTGGCAGCAGTCAAACACTTCTTGCCAATCTAATTGCCCATCAATCATAAACTTATGATGCTCTTCAAAGCCTTGTGAGCGTGCCGCGTGGCAAATGGCATCACGAGACTCGAGCTTTAACAAAGGATCGGTGCCAAAGACTAAGTAAGTTTGACGCAGTGGCTGATTAAGCTGCTGCGCCAATTGTTCTGGATAGGCTCTCATCATTGCGCGGGCTGTGTTTCAGTTTGACGCGTTTCGATGATCACATTGGGCTCAGTGGGCGCCTCTCCCTGTTCGAGTTGCTCTAATGCCGCTTGTTCTGCTTGCTGACGCTCAAATGCGGCGATATCCCCTTTGAGTTGAGACAGTTGACGCATAATTTGACGGGTCGCCTCGGTACGCATTTCTGCGACTAACTTATTTTGCTCGACTGACTTGGCCAACGCGGTCAGTGGGTTATCGAGAAAGTTACGGCTCAAGGTCGTATTGTAGGTGTAGCTACCTTTCCCCGGCACAGTGACACGATAACGTGCGACATAGCGAAACTCTTTCTCTGCTACTCGGCTGTTTTGATAGAGCGACAAAGTTTGTGCACTATCACTTTCGCTAAGCAACTCGATATTCGCCACGTCGTCAGAGGGTGACACCATCTGAACGTTATGTTGACGCAAAGCGTTGCGCATTTGGCGAGTCAGCTCCCCATAGGGGTCAAAACTCGTCAATGACACTTTGTCTACCTCATCGGGCAAATTATAGCTGCCACGCAAGGCAAACCCGCAAGACGCGATGGTCAGTGAGACCATCGCGACGAGCAGGGAGCGAAGCACAGTGTTAAACAGATTCACTCCATCGCTCCTTGTTAGTTAGCAACAATATTAACCAGTTTCCCTGGTACATAAATGACTTTGCGAACCGTTTTACCGTCGGTAAATTTGACCACGTTTTCGTCTGACATGGCTTGTGCTTCAACGGCTTCTTTCTCGGCGTCGGCGGCCACGGTGATCTTGGCACGTAGCTTACCGTTCACTTGCACAATGATTAGCTTTTCCTCCTCGACCAAGGCCGCTTTATCGGCTTGCGGCCAATCGGCACTGTCGATATCGGTTTCGCCCAGGGCCTGCCAAAGCGTAAAGCAGATGTGCGGGGTGATGGGATATAGCATCAATACCACGGCTTTGAGTGCTTCGTCTAACACAGCACGGTCTTGTTCATTGTCCTGTGGCGCTTTAACTAAGCGATTCATCAGCTCCATGATCGCGGCAATGGCGGTGTTGAACGTCTGACGACGGCCCATGTCATCACTGACTTTGGCGATGGCTTTGTGCACATCACGGCGCAAGGCTTTTTGATCATTATTAAGCGTATCGACTGCCAGCGCAGTAACGTCGCCTTTGTGGGTGTGCTCATAGACCAGTTTCCAAACACGGCGTAAGAAACGGTGTGAACCTTCCACGCCAGACTCTTGCCATTCCAACGTCATGTCCGCCGGTGCGGCAAACATCATAAAGAGACGCATGGTATCGGCACCGTATTTTTCCACCATTAATTGGGGATCAATGCCGTTGTTCTTCGACTTTGACATCTTGGTCATGCCTGCGTGGGTGACGGCGTTCCCTTGGCTGTCGACCGCATGAATAATTTGCCCTTTGGTGTCCCGTTCAACGGTCACATCAGTCGGCGAGACCCAAACACGTACCCCTTTGTCATCGGTGTAATAAAACGCATCGGCGAGGACCATGCCTTGGCATAGCAACTGCTTAAACGGCTCGTCGCTGTCGACCATATTTTCATCGCGCAATAGCTTATGGAAAAAGCGCGAGTACAACAGGTGCATACAAGCGTGCTCAATGCCACCGATATACTGGTCGACCGGTAGCCAATAATTGGCGGCACTTGGATCCAGCATTTGATCTGCTTGCGGAGAGCAATAACGTGCGTAGTACCACGACGATTCCATAAAGGTATCGAAAGTGTCGGTTTCACGCAGCGCTGGCTTACCTTGATATTGCGTTTGTGCCCATTGCTTGTCAGCTTTGATAGGGCTTTGTACACCATCCATCACCACATCTTCTGGCAGGATCACGGGCAGCTGCTCAGCTGGGACGGGCACGACCTCACCGTCTTCGGTATTCAGCATCGGAATTGGCGCACCCCAATAACGCTGACGAGAGACGCCCCAATCACGTAAACGGAAATTAACCGTTTTCTTGCCTTTACCTAGCGATTCAAGCTTGCTCGCAATCGCATCGAAGGCCGCGTTAAAATCTAACCCGTCAAACTCACCCGAGTTAAACAGCTTACCTTTTTCGGTATACGCTTGTTCTGACAAATCGGGCGCATGGCCGTTTTCATCGAGGATCACCGGCTCAATATCCAGCGCGTACTTATGAGCAAATTCGAAGTCGCGTTGGTCGTGAGCAGGCACCGCCATCACTGCGCCAGTGCCGTAATCCATCAATACAAAGTTAGCGACAAAAATTGGCACACGACGTCCATTCAATGGATGCGTGGCATACAAACCGGTCGCCATGCCTTTTTTCTCCATAGTCGCCAGCTCAGCCTCGGCGACTTTGGTGTTACGGCATTCTTGCACGAATTCAGCGAGGGCAGGGTTGTCTTTGGCCGCGGCCTCCGCAAGTGGGTGACCGGCTGCAATCCCCACGTAAGTGACGCCCATCAACGTATCTGGACGCGTGGTGTAGACATCCAGTGAAGGATGCTCGCCTTCGACATCAAAGGTCAGTTCAACACCTTCTGAGCGACCAATCCAGTTACGCTGCATGGTTTTTACCATGTCTGGCCAGCCGTCCAGTTTGTCGATGTCTTGCAGCAGCTCTTCTGCGTAATCGGTGATTTTAATAAACCACTGCGGGATTTCTTTTTGCTCAACCGGCGTATCGCAGCGCCAGCAGCAACCTTCGTGAACTTGCTCATTGGCGAGCACGGTCTGATCGTTGGGACACCAGTTCACTGATGAGGTCTTTTTATAAACCAGCCCCTTGTTGTAGAGCGTGGTAAAGAAGCCTTGCTCCCAGCGGTAGTAATCGGGACTACAGGTGGCGACTTCACGGCTCCAGTCGTAGCCAAAGCCCAGCATTTTTAGCTGGCCTTTCATGTAATCAATGTTTTCGTAAGTCCAAGGCGCGGGCGCGGTTTTGTTTTTGATCGCAGCGCCTTCGGCAGGAAGGCCAAACGCATCCCAACCAATCGGCTGCATGACATTCTTGCCTTGCAGTCGCTGATAACGGGAAATGACATCACCGATGGTGTAGTTACGGACATGCCCCATGTGCAGTCGGCCACTTGGGTAAGGAAACATAGAAAGACAGTAGAATTTTTCTTTGTTAGGGTCTTCATGAACCACAAAGGTTTTATTGTCATCCCAATGGGCTTGAACTTTTTGTTCAATATCTTGCGGGCTATATTGTTCTTGCATCGATGGCTTCCGAGATTCTGTGAGAAAGGTAAAACCTGAAAGAGAAATATCAGCATAGAATAACGAAAGGCAGAGACCGCAACAACACTTGAATCAGGACAGGACCATGAATAAAGAGAAAGAACCCCAACAAAGTATCATCGAGCGGGTAAAAGAGGCGTTAGAAAACAGCCCCGAGGCACTGTCTCATTGGGTGACCTTGTCTGATCAATACCTCAAAGCCGCGGCCGATCTGACTAAAGATGAATGGGCCTTGATCGAGGCATACTTTAAACGTGATGTGAAAGCGTTCGGTGAACAGTACGATAAATCTCAAACCGAAGAGATTGATAGTCAGGTGTTTAACGATCTGATTGCTAACTCGATTTGGGAGCAATTAGCAGAGATCACCGACCGTACGCAGCTAGAGTGGCGTGAAGTGTTCGATGATCTTCAACATCATGGCGTTTATGAAGCGGGTGAAATTGTCGGACTGGGCGTGTTGCAATGTGAACAGTGCCATCATCAAACGCGGCACAGCCGGGTCGATGTGATTGCACCGTGTACGCAATGTGGTCATCGCTACTTTTCTCGCCGCCCTTACCCGGTGTAAGCCAAGTTTTAGAGCTTGGCTTTTGCGTTTGGTTTTAAAGCGCGGGTCGGTCTATCCGTGGCCAAATGTGCCTAAGAGGCGTCGTCGCGACCTTCAAAGCGCTGGCGTTCTTCTTTTTCGACTTGAGAAAGCCGTGGCAGCTTTAGGCCTTGTGATTGCCCCATCCAACGGGCAAAGACAATATTACAAGCAAATGCCGCGGTGACGAAGACGAGCTCTGCAGCAGCCATCCACCGTTCGCCTTCATCGACATAGAGAATGGTAAGGGCGTGTAAAAAATAGAACATCAAAATAAAGTTGGCCCATGCATGGGTAAACGCTTTGCCTTTGATGATCCCAGGTAAAGGGAGCAGTAAAGGGATTGTCCAGCCAATGGTCACCGCCCATGCATTCAAGTGGGGATGGGGCGATAAGTAAGCATGCCACGCGACCACCCAAGCAATGAGGCCAAGGTTACTCAGCAAAGACAATTTGCGCATGAAGGCGAGCCGAGGATCTGTCACGATTCTGTCCTTTTATCTTAGGTGGTGGTGAAAAGTGTGGGCAAAACGCGCCAAGCGTTGGCCTAATGTTTTTGCGATTTGCTTTTCGTCGGCCATTAAAGGGTGATGTGGCTCCGCAACACTGGATGCACCGTAAGGGGAACCGCCGCCTTCCGTTGTATGAAGCGCACGCTCGCTGTGTGGAACACCGACTAACATCATACCATGATGAAGTAAGGGGATGGTCATCGTGAGCAGCGTGGTTTCTTGGCCACCATGAAGCATTGATCCGGCGCCAAAGACCGCGGCGGGTTTATCAATTAAGGCACCCGATAACCATTCGCCACTGGTACTATCGATAAATTGCTTCAATGGCGCGGCCATGTTGCCAAAACGTACCGGACTGCCGAGCGCGAGGCCATGGCAATCTAATAGATCCTGACGGGTGACAAAGGGATCGTTTGGCGAGACGTCCGGTATTTTGCCATCGGCATAAGCAGGCAGCTCGGGCACAGTTCGTAACACCGCCTCAACGCCTTGCGCTTCAATACCGCGTGCAACTTGTTGAGCAAGCTTACGTGTATTACCTGAACGGCTGTAATAAAGCACGAGAACTTGTGTCATTGAACGAATACCAATACATTTTCGGGTGGGCGGCCGATGACCGCTTTGTCGCCTTGAACGGCAATGGGACGTTCAATCAGTTTTGGGTGATTAACCATTGCCTCCAACAATTGCGCTTCTTCCACCGAAGCATCGCCCAAATTGGCTGCCTTGTAATCCGCTTCTTTGGTGCGCATCATGTCGCGAAATGATGCCATGCCCAGCTGTCGCTTTAACTCACGGAGCGTATCGGCAGATAATGGCGTCTCTAAATATTTAACGATTGTCGGCGTGACGCCCTTTGACTCAAGCAGCTTGAGGGTTTCTCGACTTTTTGAGCAACGTGGATTGTGGTACAGAGTAATGGGGCTCACAACATCTATCCTTTTTAAGTTGAGTTAACGATCACTGAGCGCTTTAAAGCGTGCCTGCTGATGGCGTAATTGATCGATACGCGCATCATAACGTGCTTGTGCCAAGCTGCCTAACTCAGCCAGTTGAGCGGCTTGGGTGTAGTTACGAATGGCTTTGCTCCATTGACCGCGCAGCGCGTAACGCTCTCCTTGAGCAGCTAATTCACCGTCACGGTGTGTGCCAGTGCTTTCGTACGCTTGTTGTAACAAAAACCATCCGTTGCTGTCATCGGCATGCTGGTGGGTGTAGCGCTCTAATGCCTTGATCGCTTCACCGCCACGCTTGGCTTTTACCAAGGTGTAAGCGTGATTAAGCAACAATACGCGATTGTTAGGCTGCTGGTTCAAGGCTTGATTCAGGCGGGATAAGGCGCTGTCATACTGCTTTTCGCCAATCTCTAAGTCGGTCATCGCGTCAATATAAAAACGATTATTGGGTTGAGCTTTAATGAGGGGCGCCAGCTTCTCACGCGCTTGTTGATAGCGCCTTGCATCAATATCCAACAGCGCCATGCCGTAATCAAGGCTATGTTTTTCCGCTGGCGATGCTGCTTTATGACGCCGTTCAAACCAGTCCATGGCGGAGCGATCAGCGATACCGCTATATCGTGCAACGATACGCGCTCGTGCGAGTTGGTAATCGGGAGAGTCGGGCACGCTTTTTTGAGGATACTGACGCGCCCGCGCGCGTGAATCTGTGATCCGAGACGCGGGTAATGGGTGAGTGCTGAAATACTCCGGCATTTGACTGGCGTAGCGGTACTCATCGGCTAACCGAGAGAAAAAGCGTGGCATCGCCTCAACATCGAAATCCGCGCGAGCGAGGGTTTCAATTCCGACGCGGTCGGCCTCTTCTTCGTTACGGCGGGTAAAGTTTATTTGGCTTTGCATACTCCCCGCCGTTGCTGCATGAGCTGCGGCAATCCCTGCTTCAGGCGCTGCAATCGCGAGCATTAAAGAGCCGACTAAAGCGGCAACCGTTAGCGGCGAGGTTTGTGCCTGCGCTTCCATGCTGCGCGCAAGGTGGCGTTGGGTCACGTGCGCAATTTCGTGCGCCATCACAGATGCCAGTTCGCTTTCTGTCTTGGCATGCAGGAAAAGCCCAGAATGCATGGCTACATACCCGCCAAAAAAGGCAAACGCATTGATCGCTTGATTATCAATCAAAATAAATTGGAAGGGCGTGCGGACATCGTTGGCGTTCGCCACCAACCGATGCCCGAGGGCGTTAACATATTCACCGAGTAAAGGATCATCAATAATGGGTTTGCTGGCTCGTAGCATTCGCATATAAGCATCACCAAACTCTTTTTCTTTTGCCACCGACAGCGTACTCGCGGCAGCGGTGCCAATGTTAGGCAAATCACTTTGATATGACTCGACGTTTGCTGACACAGGCGCACTGACCAATGTCCCTGCAAGCGCATAGGCGACGAGGCGGCGAGCCGTTTTTCCTTTCCAAGAGCAAGATGCACGTGGCGGCATAAGTGTCATTACCTTTTAAAATACGCAAGTGTACTTAAGTACAGACCGATAAAACCTGTCTGGGTTTCGTTGGCGTTCTATCTAATGTCCATTACAATACCAACGATAATACCGACCGGTGAGACAGAATGGAATGTCAAACTCTTGATTTACGAGCACATGTTTGCCCAATGGCCCTGCTACTCGCTAAGCGTGCAGCAGCGTCGTTGCGTGCCGGCGAGCAGTTAGTGATTTTACTGGGCGATCAAGGCGCGAAAAACGATATTCCAACCTACTTTACTCGTGAAGGATTTACCATTGCTTGGTTAGATACGCCAGCCTCGCGTTTACACGTCACAAAACAATAACGAGCCTGATATGTTTGAATTGCTACATCGCTGGTATCGGCGACGCTTTTCCGACCCACATGCGGTCAGCCTAGTGCTGATTCTTTTGGTCGGTTTTGTCACCATCTATTTTTTCGGCAACTTATTGGCGCCTTTACTCGTGGCCATTGTCATGGCGTATTTACTCGATTGGCCAGTCAATCGTCTTAGTCGACTGGGGCTGCCTCGCACGTTATCGGTTTTGGTGGTGATCGCCTTGTTTGCCAGCTTCACATTCATGGCGTTGTTTGGCTTGGTACCGACGATTTGGAATCAAGGGATAAGCCTGGTGGCCGATGTGCCGAACATGTTTAATAACATGCAGATGCTGATGATGAGCTTACCCGAGCGCTATCCAGGATTAATTAATCCGCATATGGTGAACACACTGGTCGATGCCTTGCAGTTTAAAGTTCTCAACATCGGGGAAACCTTGGTAAGGGGATCGTTATCATCGCTGGTGAACATCGTGGCGCTAGCGGTCTATTTGATTTTGGTCCCGCTCTTGGTTTTCTTCTTACTGAAAGATAAAACGCAAATGTTGGCGATGTTTAAAGGATTATTGCCGCGTAATCGCCGCCTTGCCTCTCGGGTTGGTCATGAGATGAACCAACAGATATCGAATTACATTCGCGGGAAAGTGACCGAGATTATTATTGTCGGTATCACCAGCTATCTGACTTTCATGTTACTCGATCTCCGCTATGCCGTGTTGCTAAGTGTCGCCACCGGCTTTTCTGTCCTTGTCCCCTATATCGGGGCGGCCATTGTTACGGTGCCGATAGCGATCGTGGCCCTTTTCCAATGGGGACTTGAGCCCGGGTTTTGGTATGTGATGATTGCTTACGGCGTGATTCAAACCCTTGACGGTAACGTCCTTGTGCCGGTGCTTTTCTCGGAAGCGGTCAATTTACACCCGGTGGCACTCATCATAGCCGTACTGGTTTTCGGTGGACTCTGGGGCTTTTGGGGGGTATTTTTTGCCATTCCATTGGCGACGTTAGTGAAAGCGGTATGGCAAGCATTGCCTGAAATTGAGCTCGATGATGATCCAAAAAAAGACGTAGAGTGATCCATCTTGTTTTCAGGCTCCTAAATAAAGGAGCTGAGCGGCACGAGCACAGGCTTTACCGTGATCAGTTTGGCCCACAGAAGTAGTAATGAAAAACAGGGTTGGCATGGTACAAAACAGGCAAGAATATACGCATTTAGAGGGGTTCCGCGTCGCTGTGATCGGTGGCGGCGTGGCGGGCACGACAGCGGCCATGCGACTGGCTGAACGTGGTATTGATACCCAAGTGTTTGAAGCGGGAACCGGGCTAGTCAGTGGCCCACCTATCTGTCATCTTCATGCGGGCGGCAATTTGTATCGAGAAATCTCGCTCGATCAGTGCTTAACCTTACTGGACCAGTCCGTTGCGACCGTACGCATGTATCCGCACTCTGTGAATCGCCGCCCAACGGTGTTGGCGGTGCCAGAGCAAGACCCAGGATCGTTAGACAGTGTGATTGCACGATTAGAAACCTTGCGCGAGCGTTATGCGCAATTGGTCGAGCTTGATAGCGCCAACAAAGTGATGGGCGAACCTGCTGATTATTTCCGCCTGTATCAGCAATCAGACCTTGAAGCGCTGAAAGCAAAAGATTATCGCAGTATAACCGATTCGGCTGATCAGTGGATGTGGCCGGTTGCGCAGTCACTGGATCTCAGTGCGATGAAGTATCCGTTGGTATTGGTGCAAGAATACGGGCTGAGTGTATTTCGCCTCGCCGCTGAAGCGCAATTGACGCTTGCCGACGTACCGCATTGCCAACTCAACTTTAATCATAAGGTCGTGGATACGCAGCAGACAGCGTCGGGTTGGCAAGTGACATATCAAGATAAGGCAGGCCAATCGCACACCACCGAGGTTGACTATCTGATTAATGCGGCGGGGTTTCGCACCGGGACCATTGATGATATGGCGGGCTTCGGGCGTCAGCGTCTGGTTGAGTACAAGGCAGCGTACGTCGCCCACTGGACGTCGACGGCGTACCAATGGCCAGAAATTATTGTTCATGGCCAGCGAGGCACGCCACAAGGTATGGCACAACTGACGCCTTATCCTGATGGTTTCTTTCAACTGCACGGCATGACGCAAGACGTGACCCTCTTTGAACGTGGCTTGGTGAAAAGCTCAGTGCAATCGGCGCAACCGAATGTCGACGCGCGCTATATTAAAAACATCGATCAAGGTTGGGACTGGGATCAAGTGTGCCAGCGCACGGACCGTGCCATCGAACATTTTGCTCAATGGCTGCCTGAATTTAAGCAGGCCGAAGTCGGAGGAAAACCCTTGTGTGGCGCGCAACAAATTCCCGGTGAGGACCCGTCGCTGCGGGCGTCGGATGTATCTTTCGATGGTGAGCGCTACGCGCGGATGGAAATCGTGAAAGCCTCCTCGGCGCTGACGGCGATAAGCAAAGTCCTGACGCAATTTGAAGATGCCGGCTGGATTTCGCCAACCTCTCATTACGTCATGACGCGCCCGTCGACCGCTAAGATTGTCAGCGCTGCGTGTGAATTTGCGGTACAGCGTGGTTATCCAGAAGCATTGGCAAAGCCTGTGGGCTGAGTGAACCCATGGTCATCGTTTGAAAAAAGCGCACGATTCATCGTGCGCTTTTTTGTTAACAGGCAGGATAAGGCGCCGTCCTAGGCTTGGTTCAGGAAGTCCAATACCACTTGGTGATGATCTTTGGTCTTAAACTTATTGAACACATGTTCAATTTTGCCATCTTTGCCGACCAAAAAGCTGAGGCGATGAATGCCGTCATATTCTTTCCCCATGAACTTCTTGGGTCCCCAGACGCCAAATGCATCCGCAACCGCATGATCTTCGTCGCTCAGTAGGGTGAAATTGAGTTCATCGCGCGCGACAAAGCGGGCGATCTTTTTGACGGGATCCGGGCTGATACCTAACACCACGGTATCCAGCGCGTCGAGCTCGGCCTTAGTATCACGCAAAGAGCAGGCTTGTGTGGTGCAGCCTGGTGTCATTGCTTTGGGGTAAAAATACACGAGGACGCGTTTTTCGCCTTGAAACTGGCTAAGCGTGACGGTGTCGCCATTTTGATCTTGCAATGAAAAATCGGGCGCTAGAGCGCCTTCCGTTAATGTTTGCATGCGCTGCGTTTCCTTTTTTGTCGGTAAACCGAATTCACGATGATAGAGGGTGTTCGAGATTACGCAAGTTTTTGATATTACGATCACGCTCTTGACAGTGTTTGACCTTTTATTGACGCTAACGAGACGCTGATTCAATGATAAAATCGCAAACTTGAATGTAGCGGTAAGAAATGTCGAATAAGACACGCCAGCGCGCAGGGTTATTCTTGTGTTTACCCAGCGCCAAAAGTAACATTGCAAGCATCACCAATAAGGGAGACGAACATGGTTTCTGGAAGCATAGTGGCGCTCGTCACACCAATGGATGCACATGGCGAGGTGGATTACGTTAGTCTGAAAAAACTGGTCGAGTTTCATATCCAAGCGGGCACAGATGCGATTGTCGCAGTGGGCACAACGGGTGAGTCGTCGACAGTAACCGTGGATGAGCACATTAAAGTGGTCCTAAAGACCTTGGAATTTGCGGATGGACGGATTCCCGTTATTGCAGGTACGGGGGCAAATGCCACCCACGAAGCGATCACTTTCAGTAAAATGTTTGCCGGGTCGGGCGTAGCCGCTTGTTTGAGTGTGACCCCTTATTACAACAAGCCGACGCAAGAAGGCTTATTCCAGCATTATAAAGCCATTGCCGAAGCGACCGACTTACCTCAGATTCTCTATAATGTTCCCGGTCGTACCGCCGTAGATATTCAGCCTGAAACGGTGGCGCGCCTAGCGACCTTTGACAATATTATCGGCCTAAAAGATGCCACTGCCGATGTCAGTCGTGTCGCCATTCATCGGGAACTTTGTGGCGATGACTTCCTCTTATTTAGTGGTGATGATTTAACAGGGCTAGATTTTGTCCTTGCTGGTGGACATGGTGTGATTTCGGTCACTAACAATGTTGCCGCTGCGGCAATGGCCAAAATGATTCAATTGGCGCGCGCCGGTGAAGCAGACCAAGCGCATGCAATCAACGAGACGCTGATCCCTTTACATCGTCACCTTTTTGACGAAGCCAATCCGATCCCTGTGAAGTGGGCAGTCCGAGAAATGGGATTGATTGCGGATGGCCATCTTCGTCTGCCATTAACCGAATTAAGCGAGCATTTGCGTCCCGATGTCCGAGAGGCCATGCAGGTTGCGGGTGTTGTTTAAGCCGTTGGAGTGTCAATGAAACCAGTATTTAAGCTCGGCCTTTGTGCCATCATGGTCACCGGGCTGGTGGCCTGTAGTGGTGGCGCCGAGCAACGCCGTCAAGCCAAAGATGATTTTAGCTACTTGCAAACGACCCCGCTGTCGCAGTGGCAAACCTTGCCGGATCAAGCGCCTTACTTTTCCACCAATTATCAGATCCCTGAGCAAGACTTTAAGGGCGAAATCGGCAAAAATGTCGATATTCGTCCGCCGCGTCAAGTGCTTGATTTAGTGCCAGGGGCGCGTATTGAGCGTGACAGTCGTGGAATAACCGTCGCGGTTGCCAATGAGCAGCAGCTTACCCAATTATGGGAAACCGTTGAACGTCTGGCGAACGATAAGACCATTCCTGTTGAGACACAAGCCGCAGATCAAATTGACACCGGCTGGATCGCTTGGGAAAAAGAAGACAGTGCTCATCAGGCTCGGTTCCGCCTATCACGACTCGAACAAGGGCGGCGATTTGCACTAGGCGTCAATATGATTGATTCACGCGCCAAGGCCAGTGATGAACCTTTGACGCCGGCAGAGCAGGAACGCTATAACACCTTAATGACCAATCTGATTACGGTGAGCCATGATGCAGCACTACGTGCAGAGGCGCGCCGTTTAGCTGCGCAACGTCAGTCAGATATTCCGATGAGTTTTGGTACTGATCGAAGTGGCTTGCCAGTGATTATTGCGCGTGCTCCGTATGATGTCGTATGGGAAAAACTTCCTGAGATGATTAAACCGCTCGGATTTACGGTAGAAAGCCGCAACCAATCGCAAGGTACGGTGAAAACGCGTCACGTTGCGCCGAATGATGAGCGTTGGCAAGCCCTTGGGGTTGAACCTATCTCGCTGCCGGACAATAGCTACACACTATTGTTAGGGGATTTAGGCAACCGCACCTCAATCAATGTAACCGACAGTGATGGAAAGCCGGTTAAAAAAGCAACGTTAGAAGCGCTTAGCCCAGCGCTGAAAGCGGCCATTGCGCAGCTTAGCCAGGCCACATCGCAGTAATCTTATAGGGACGCCAGACAGCGTCCCTTATTTTTTAGCGCCTAATGGAGAGAATAGGTAATGGAAAAACGTGCTGAGTTGTATCGCGGTAAGGCAAAATCTGTTTATGCAACCGATGATGAAAACCGCTTTGTTCTGCACTTTCGCAATGACACCTCTGCGTTTGATGGTGAGCGTGTTGAGCAACTTGAGCGAAAAGGTGAAGTGAATAACAAGTTCAATCACTTCATCATGCAAAAGCTTGAGCAGGCAGGTATTCCCACCCAAATGGACCAACTGTTGTCCGATACCGAGTGCGTGGTGAAAAAGCTCGATATGATCCCGGTTGAGTGTGTGGTAAGAAACATTGCCGCGGGCTCACTTTGTCGCCGACTGGGCGTAGAAGAGGGCACAGCACTCACTCCACCCACTTTTGAGTTGTTTTTAAAAAACGATGCGCTGCATGATCCTATGGTCAATGAATCACTGTGTGAGTCCTTAGGGTTCGCGAGCCAAGCCCAATTAGCGACCATGAAGTCGCTGACGTATCAGGTTAACGATGTGCTTAAGGCGCTGTTTGCTGAGGGTGACTTATTGCTGGTGGACTACAAGCTGGAGTTTGGCGTTGACGTCAACGGTAATATTGTCCTTGGCGATGAGTTTAGCCCAGATGGCTGTCGTTTGTGGGATGCCAACACGCGAGAAAAATTGGATAAAGATCGCTTCCGCCAAGGTCTAGGTGGTGTGGTAGAAGCTTATATCGAAGTAGCAAAGCGTATCGGCTTAGCCCTATAATTTTTTGGCTTAAAAAGCAAACGATTGCGTCGCGTGTGAAGACAATAGCACCGTGTAAATAAAATAGCGCCATGGATATGGCGCTATTTTTTATCGTCGCTCTTATCAGTAGGGAGGTCGGTATTATCGTTTGCGTCATCGTCAGACGCTGAACGTTGATGCTTATCAGGCTTGTCTTTGTATTTAAGCCCAAACTTGGCGTTGGCGGTGTATTTGAGCGCCATGATGTTACTCACGACCACGGCGACCACAATGGTAATAATCACATAAGGATTGGTTAGCCATTCCATCTTTCCACCTCGCATAAGTTGGTGACGTAAGTTGAATATATCCAATCTAATTGGCCGAGGATAGCGTCTTTCCCACAAATCGGCGCATGGGTGATCGCAGCCGCGAGCATATCCTGAGAGAAAGCGGATAACATTGACGCACTGGTGGCAATATGGCTGATATGCCATGGCTCTCTGGCAACCCCGCCTTGGTATCTCGCATAAGGAAGAAAGAAACCAAATGCTGATACATTGGCATGTAGCCAAGAGGAAAAGGCCGCTTGCGGGCCACTGTCGTATTCGGGGGGCGTTAAAGCCAGCGGCTGATCAGGGATAAGAGACTGCTTATCGTACACATCCATGTCTGTTCCCCAATGATGTCGACTGGCGCCGGGTAACGCCGACCAGCGTAAGATCGCGTGCACCCGTTCCTTGTCTGATAAGCGGGTTATATCCATAGGTTGGCTGTGAGCATCAAGGACAGGCAGATCGCCGTTAAATTTACCATTCCAGATCGCCAACTGGCGTTCAAAAGCGCGATAACCACTGGCGACTCTCAACGCGAACCCAGCACGACTCGCCGCCTTTTGTAAGGCGGCGACGTCAGATAACACATCCTGATGCAAACAGGGCGCCCCAGGTTGCGCGTTCATTGGTTGAAGGGCTGAAGAGTCTTGCCCAATCAACTGTGCTGCGCGTAGGCTCACGGTAGCGCCTTTTCCAACACTTTTTGGTACATGTCGGTCAGCTTTTCCAAGTCAGGAATACTCACACACTCATTGACCTTATGAATCGTGGCATTGACCGGACCCAGCTCAATCACTTGAGCGCCCATCTGGGCGATAAAACGACCATCAGAGGTGCCACCGGTTGTCAGTAATTGCGGCGTTTGATGATTCACCTCTTCAACCGCGGCCACAACTGCATCAAGCAAGGTACCTTCATCGGTCAAAAACGGGTCGCCACTGTGGGTCCATTCTAAGGTGTAGTCGAGCCCGTGCGCGTCCAGAATAGAATAAACTCGCTGTTTGATGGTTTCACTATCTAGCTCGGTACTAAAGCGGAAGTTAAATTGCGCATGACACTCACCCGGGACCACATTGGCTGCGCCGGTACCTGCCTCAATATTTGGGATTTGAAAGCTTGTCGGTGGGAAAAAAGCATTGCCATTATCCCACACTGTTTGCACTAACTCTGTTAGCGCTGGCATGGCCTGATGGACAGGATTACTTGCAAGGTGCGGATAGGCGACATGGCCTTGTACACCTTTAACGTACAAATCGCCAGTGATGGATCCGCGACGACCGTTTTTGACCACATCACCGACGTGATTCGTACTTGAGGGTTCACCGACAATACACATGTCGATTTTCTCATTTCGAGCCATCAGCGTATCGACGACGCGGGTGGTGCCATTAATAAAGGGTCCTTCTTCATCCGACGTGATCAGAAACGCGAGTGAACCCGAGTGGTCTGGATGCTCGGCAATAAAGCGCTCAACAGCCACAACCATGGCGGCGAGTGAGCCCTTCATGTCCGCGGCGCCACGTCCATGAAGGTGATCGTCAATGACAGTGGCTTCAAATGGCGGCGTATGCCATTGATCGCGCGGGCCAGCGGGGACGACATCGGTGTGGCCCGCAAACGTGAAGAGCGGCCCATCAGTGCCCCGTCTCGCCCAAAGGTTGGTGGTATCGTCAAACACCATGGTTTCAATCGTAAAGCCCAGGGCTTCTAATCGAGCAATCATTTGAGCTTGGCAACCCGCATCTTCCGGTGTGACCGACTCACGATTGATCAAGTCTTTTGCCAAAGCCAGCGTAGCAGTATCAGTCATTGGAGTTTCCTTACAGCAACAGTAAATAAGTGCTTACATTACGCGAAAATCTCAGCGTATTGGCTCTCTTTAAAGCCAAGATAGTACTTCCCTTCGTGTACGAGTAAAGGGCGTTTAATGATCGCTGGATTGTCTAACATGATCGCAATCGCACGGGGTTGGTCTAAGCTGGCTTTTTGTTCGTCACTTAGCTGGCGATAAGTGGTGCCACGCTTGTTAATCAAAGGCTCCCACCCTAATTCGGCAACAAAGGTCTGTAACATCTCGGCATCTAACCCCGTCTTGCGGTAATCGTGATACTGATAGTTAATGCCTTGGTTATCCAACCATTTAAGGGCTTTTTTTAGGGTGTCGCAGTTTTTAATGCCAAATACAGTTGTCATGGTCGTTATCATCATTATTTACGGACAATTAAGAGTGACATCGCTCAACATTGAACGCAATAGTGGGGAAGGGGCCGTTTGGCGATGCGATAAGGGATGAAGCGTGTGAAATGTGCCACTAAATGAGTCTGCAGCACGTCGATTTGATGGCCTTTTGATCAAACGCAAAGCCTCTTCGCAGGCGGCATGAATAATGGGAACATTCGTAACTGTTGGAGGTTCATATGGAACTAAACCCGGTATTCGCCCGGCGTCTCTATCTTGCCGTGTTGGTAGAAGAAATGGAACGCCCAAATGTGCCACGCCTTATCGAGGCGACAGGCTGGCCCCGTCGTACGATCCAAGATGTATTGAAATCACTGTCTGGGCTCGGTATTGATATGACTTTTATCCAAGATGGAAAGCGTCATAACGATGGTTACTACCAGCTTAAAGACTGGGGACCGTTCCGCCGTGATTGGGTCGAAGATAAAAAGCGCGATATTCGCTCTTATATTAACTAGCTGCTCGCTTAAGGCGTGATAAGCTCAGCGTCGGTTAAACGTTGGCGAATGACCTCGGCACGTTGACGGTTGGCGCCAAAGTCATAGTAGCCAATCCGAGATGCGGAGCGAAGGGCGATCTGGTTGCCCTCAAGCGAGACTTCAACATCATCCACAAAGCGCAGCACCTTAGTGGTGAAGCGTAAGTGTGCGTAATTATCTTGCGAGGTGACGACCTCAGCACGAGGCATGGCGGCGATATGCGCGACAATGGCTGAAAACGCCACGTTGTCGTTGGCGATATCAAGCGGTGCCAGCTGGAATTTTTCTCGGGTATCTGCCGTAGACACACAGTTGGGGCTATCGCCACAGGCCGTCACTGGCGGATGTTTAGCCATCGTTTCTCCTTTGCTGCAGCCAACCAAAGTGATGATCCCTATAACCGTTATCAGTCGCTTCCACATTACGCCCTCACCAATATATAGCCAATGAACCCTATCCAGCTTACCACAAGTAAAAGCCATGGGAGACTGCTGTAGCTTTTATCCAACCCTGGTTCAGCGGGGCTGGAGTCATCGACTGGGGCTTGAGACGCTTTCACAGGCGCGGCGCTTGATGGTTTATTTTGTTGTTTTTTTCGTGCTTTATCCTGCTCGCGTGCTTTTGCTTTTTGTTCCTTTTTATATTGGGCAATCCCTTTTTCAATCCCTTGTGCAATCAGTTTGGTCTGCGCTTTTGTTTGTCCCGGTTTTTGCGTGGCTTTCGCAACGCGCATGGCGTCTTGTTGCGTTTCTGGCGAAATCGTCGCGTTGGCTTTGGCTTTGGCCATAAGGGCTCCATGTAACGCTTAATAAATAACTCCACCCAAGGATAACAAATTTTACTTTTAGGCTTGCAGTTTTTATTCATGTCGCCATGGTAAATATGTGACTTCTCAATCAATAAGCTTATGGATACATTTCATCACTTTGACGACAAAGGGTATATCAAGGCACCGCAGATTGCCGTGTTGTGTTTACTGTTATTAAGCCGCGCGTGGTGGCTATTGGCAATGGCTGGCGTGAGTAGAGAGCAGGGTAGTGAGTTGCTCGCGCTGGTCTATCCTGAGTTATCGGCGTTTTATATAAGCTTGGCAATTGGCGTGGTGCCGCTCGGGTTGTTGTTATTAGTCGGTAACTGCGACAGAGCGCCTGAATGGCTAAGACAACACTGGCACATTGGCTATTGGTGGGTTTGGCTATTATGGCTATGGGAAGCTTATCAAGTCTGGCAAACGTTCATCGTCACTGGGGGGCAGTTTGATTGGCTGCTTGCTTTACACGGCCTTTGGCTAGCTTGGGCAAGCCTTTATTGGGCAAGAAGCCGACGCGTCAAACGCTTCTTTTTTCAGTTTACGAGTGATGGCCGAGCGATGGCTTAAAAAAAACGCAGCCAATTGGCTGCGTTTGTCTAAACCAGAGACGGTTCATTACTTGGTGACGCGTAATACTGGGGTTTCACCCACAGTGACGGCACCTGATAGTTTGGTCAACTCTTTGATCTCATCCATATTCGAGATCACAACAGGTGTCAGTGTTGATTTCGCTTTCTCTTCGAGTGTCGCTAAATCAAATTCAATCACGGTATCACCGGCTTTAACCGTTTGACCTTCTTCGGCAATGCGCTTGAAGCCTTCGCCTTTCAGCTCGACGGTGTCGATACCAAAGTGAACAAAAAGCTCGACGCCATCGTCTGACTCAATTGAGAAAGCGTGGTTGGTTTCGAAAATCTTACCGATAGTGCCGTTTACTGGCGCTACCATTTTGTCACCAGATGGCTTAATCGCAACACCATCACCGACGATTTTCTCAGCAAACACAACGTCAGGCACGTCTTCGATGTTGACGATCTCACCCGACAATGGGGCGATAATTTCAATAGCACTAGCGTCGTTGCTGTCTTCAGACACCAACTTCTTCAGTTTGTCGAACAGACCCATAGTGTTGCTCCTAAGCAGTAATTCTTTGCTGATTGTATATTAGCAAGCGGTTTTTTCCGCAATAAATTTTTCGACATAGGCCTCGATTTCTGCCGCAGTTGGCAAAGTGAGCGCTGTGTCGGCCATCGCTTTCACATCAGCAAAGTTGGCATTACGGATAATCTTCTTGATGCGAGGGATAGAAATGGCACTCATGCTGAACTCATCCAAACCCATTCCCATCAATAGTAACGTTGCTTTCTCATCACCTGCAAGCTCTCCGCACATCCCCGTCCATTTTCCTTCAGCATGTGAGGCATCAATCACTTGCTTGATAACCGTTAGTACTGCAGGAGACAGTGGATTGTACAGGTGCGAAATAAGCTCGTTACCACGATCGACCGCTAAGGTGTATTGGGTCAAATCGTTAGTGCCGATGCTGAAAAATTCCACTTCTTTCGCGAGGTGGTGAGCGATTGCAGCCGCGGCCGGTGTCTCAACCATTACGCCGATTTCAAGATCAGCATCAAAGTCGAGGCCTTCTTGGCGTAGCTCTGCTTTGTAGGTTTCAATCGCTTCTTTTAGCTCGCGAATTTCTTCGACAGAAATAATCATCGGGAACATGACACGAATTTTACCGTGTGCCGATGCGCGTAGAATCGCACGTAGCTGATCGCGGAGAATTTCGCGACGGTCAAGACTGATACGGACGGCTCGCCAGCCCAAGAATGGGTTCATTTCTTCAGGCAGGTCCATATAAGGCAGATCTTTGTCACCGCCAATGTCCATGGTGCGAATGATCACTGGGTGACCATCAATCGCTTTTGCGACCGCCTTATACGCTTGATATTGCTCTTCTTCAGTAGGGAGCGAGTCACGGTCCATGAACAAGAACTCAGTGCGATAAAGACCCACACCTTCACCACCGTTACGGTTCACACCGTCACAGTCTTTTACTGTGCCCACGTTGCCGCACACTTCGACCTGGTGGCCGTCTAATGTGATAGCAGGCAAGTCTTTGAGCTTCGCGAGCTCGGCTTTTTCCGCGATGTGTTGATCACGAATCGCTTTAAACTTGTTGAGCTCGTCGTCAGAAGGATTAACGACAATTTGGTTGTTAATCGCATCAAGCACCAACATGTCACCGTTTTTAACATTGGCGGTGGCGTTGTTAGTGCCCACAATTGCTGGAAGCTCTAACGAGCGTGCCATGATCGACGAGTGCGAGGTGCGACCACCGATATCGGTGATAAAACCGAGCACATAATTCAGGTCAACCTGTGCTGTTTCTGAAGGCGTCAGATCATTCGCAACCAGGATCACTTCTTCGTTGATCGCGCTCAGAGACACCATGTTGATGCCGAGTGCGTTTTTAACAAAACGAGAACCAATATCACGGATATCTGCCGCACGCTCTTTCAGATAATCATCATCCAGAGATTCAAGCGTCACCGCCTGCTCTTCAATCACAGCGTAAATCGCATGATCTGCAGTGGCATGGTTAGATTTGATGAAGCTGACAATCTCGTCTTCCAGCTCTTCATCTTCAAGCAGCATGATGTGACCTTCGAAGATCGCTTCTTTCTCTTCGCCGAAGGTTTCCCTTGCTTTGTCTTTGATCGCTTCGAGTTGCGTCTTAGACTGTTCGCGAGCATCCAATACGCGCTGAATTTCTTTTTCAATTCGAGACGCATCAATCTTATCTTTATTGATGACAACGTCTTCTTCTTGCAACAGCAGTGCTTTACCAAAAGCAATACCAGGTGATGCCAGGATGCCTGAAATCATAGCTTTACCTTACGTTTATCCAACTTAAAACCGATAGAAAAAGAGCCGGATTACTCCAGCTCGTCCATCAGTTTTACCAGGTGATCAACGGCTTGTTGTGCTTGCGCACCTTCAGCAGAGATAGTCACCTTGGTGCCTTTGGTCAAGCCAAGGGTTTGCAGTTTAAATAGGCTTTTCGCGCTCGCGCTCTTACCGTTTGACTCAACAGTGATGTCAGCGTCATAGCTTTTTGCTTCTTTGACGAACTGCGCCGCTGGACGAGTGTGTAGGCCGTTTTCTGCACTAATTTCAACTTGCTTCTGATACATGATTCACCCCGTTTCTGTATTTTTTTAAATCTATGTATTAAATATAAGATTAGCTTAACCGCTAACGGGCGATTTCGCTATCCGTTGACGCTAACCTAACCAAGAAATCGACCAGATAGCTTAATCCATGTCAATTTCATGTCATCTTTCTCTCATTTTTGACCTTCCACTCACTCGCCTCAAGGGCTTTTATTTTGATGCGGAAAATAAAAATGTTGCTGTGTTTTACTAAAGCTTAATATAAAAATCAAACAAAAAAGGCCCAATTTGGGCCTTTGTTGTGGGAAGAAACCAGTTGAAGATTGCTAACCTGCTGTTACTGCTCTGTTTCCAGCTCAGTGAACATGCCAGCAAATAGTGGCGAACTGAGATAACGCTCGGCGGCACTTGGTAAAATTGTGACAATCGTCTTATTCGCAAACTCGGGGAGCTCGGCAATTTTGTTCGCGGCGACAACGGCTGCGCCTGATGAGATCCCACCTAGGATACCTTCTTCTTCCATCAAGCGGCGTGCCATGGCAATCGCTTCATCTGAGCTCACAGAAACGACCTGATCAACTAACTTAATATCCAAGTTTTTTGGGACAAAGCCGGCGCCGATGCCCTGAATTTTATGGGGGGCCGGTTGTACGTCTTGGCCAGCAATAGTTTGAGCAATCACGGGTGACTCCGCAGGCTCCACCGCGACGGTGGTAATGGCTTTCCCTTGCGTGTTTTTGATATAGCGGCTCACACCGGTCAGTGTCCCGCCGGTGCCGACACCGGCAACAAACACATCGATTTCACCGTCAGTATCTTCCCAGATCTCAGGGCCTGTGGTCTTTTCGTGAATTTCTGGGTTGGCTGGGTTGTCGAACTGCTGGAGCATAAGATATTTACCAGGCGCTTGCGCCATGATTTCCTCTGCTTTCGCAATTGCGCCTTTCATCCCTTTAGGCGCTTCGGTGAGCACCAATGTCGCGCCCATCGCTTTAAGTAGCTTACGACGCTCAAGGCTCATCGACTCTGGCATGGTAAGCGTCAATTTATACCCGCGTGCTGCGGCAACATAAGCCAGCGCAACCCCGGTATTACCACTCGTAGGTTCAATCAGCTCAATGCCTGGTTTCAGGGTGCCTTTTTTTTCCGCATCCCAGATCATGTTGGCACCGATGCGGCACTTCACACTAAAGCTTGGGTTACGTGCTTCTACTTTTGCTAACACATTCGGCTTAGCAACACGGTTTAGGCGTACCAGTGGGGTATGGCCAATTGTTTGCGTATTGTCTTCGTAAATCTTGCCCATTGTATCGTTCCTTCATGACACCGATTTAAATCACTGCTCCAAGCATATCGCTAATGCCTGTTTTTGAAAGGATCGGTTGGTTATATCTTATTGTGAGTGTGAAAGCGTAAGGGGCGCTAATTACGCCCCAACTGCTCCTTATGGCGATCGACCCACATGGCGGTTGCACCACATACTGCGGCAGGCATGACGATGAGATTCAGTAAAGGTGTCATAGTAAACAACATGACGACTGCGCCAAAGCTCAACGAGGTGCCTCGCTGTTGTTTGAGAGTATCGCGCATGGTTGGGAAAGCGACCTTATGGTTATCGAACGGGTAGTCGCAATACTGAATGGCCATCATCCAAGCGCTAAATAAAAACCAAAGCACAGGGCCTAAGGTTTGGCCAATGGCGGGGATCCAAAGCAATAACAATAATCCGAGTGCTTTGGGTATGTAATAGGTTAGCTTTTGCCACTCGCGCTTCATAACACGCGGTACATCCTTGATAAGTCCGGTGATCCCATCGTCGGGCGCGGGGGCACCGGTGAGTTTCGCTTCCAGATGCTCAGACAATAAGCCGTTGAATGGCGCCGCAATCCAGTTAGCGAGAGTACTGAATGCGTAGGAGAACACCACTAAAATCGCAATCACGACCAAAGGCCAAATCACAAACGAGAGCCAGGATAACCACTCAGGTAGCATAGCCATCCAGTGATCGAGCCATTCACTAAATTGTGAGAGTAAATAGATAAACGCCCCGCCGAGTAGCAGCACATTCACGAGGATCGGAATGATCACAAAGCGGCGTAATCCGGGTGTCATCATTAATGAAAACCCCTGAAAAAGGTAGCCCGCGCCGCTTTGAGGACGAGGGCGTGTCGCGTTGTTCATTGTTTCTCCTTGATGGTTTACGGTATCGACTGACGGTTTGCGGTTATAGTATGGGGGAGCCATGGCGATGACAATGACCCCATAATGGGAAAGTTTACGGATTTGTGTGTCTCGATTCGTTAAATTCTTCCCAACTTTTGATACAGTTAACTAAGTTGACCATTAACGCATTGCGTCAGCCATCGGGCCCCGCTTATGATTCCACTAACGTTTGCAAAGCTGTCGGCGTTGTGACATAAGCTAATCAAAACGCTGAACATAGATAGATTTGAGAATCAATGATGCAGGAATTGCGCCTTGTACTGATTGTTTTGGGAGCATTAGCAATTGCAGCTTTGCTTTTGCATGGTCTCTGGACAAACAAGAAAGAAAAGACGACCAAGTTCGGCGAAAAGCCCTTGGGAAAACTGGAAGACGATAACGACGCGCAAAAGTTTGACCAAGACGGTATTGGTGCGGTGAGAGTGGTCAGTAATACTAAGCATGGCAATGAAAAGCCCGCGCGTCAGGAGCCTGCTGTCAGCTTCGGCGACAAGCCTGATGTTGATCCTCTATTTGCCGGTGACACTCAGGTGGCGTCTGACTCAGAACAAACGCTTTACCCGTCAATGTCGGCAACCGATGATGATCCTAGCTTTGCCTCTGCGTCGATTGCCTCCAATGATGGCGACGAGACAGGAGAGACAGAAGCTGCCAATATCGCCTCCGCGCAACCAGAAGCGGAAACAATGCATACCGACGAGGCGACTCAAGCTGAGGTTGATGAGCATGAAAGCCACGAGCGTGGATCAGAAAAAACGGCAACCCAAGCCGATGAGCCCGACGATACCGAAGTATTAGTCTTACACGTGCATGCCAATAATAATGCGGTATTTAGTGGTTTGGACTTAATTCCGACCCTTGAGCAATATGGACTGCGCTTTGGTGATATGGGGATTTATCATCGTCATTCAGACTTATCTGGCAGTGGTAAGGTTCTATTCAGCGTCGCGAATATGGTCAAGCCCGGCACCTTTGATGTGAGTCACTCAGAGAGCTTTGAAACGCCAGGGATCAGCTTTTTTATGACGCTACCTTGCTACGGTGAGCCAGAGCAAAACTTTAAATTGATGCTGCAAACGGCACAACAAATTGCGGATGAGTTGGGTGGATTGGTATTAGATGATGCCCGCTCAATGATGACACCATCACGCCTTGATGAATACCGTGAGCGAGTGAAAGCCTTCAACGCCTCGTAACGCGCTTAACACCGATTGATGATTGCTTAGACGGACAGCGGGACATGGCTCCCGCTGTTGGTGATTTATCGATATACTTGTCTGCAACTCTGCTGATACGACGAACCAAACCATGGCTTACAGTAAACAACAACTTGATGACATTAAGCATCAGCTCAACTATCACGCCTACCGTTATTACGTTGAGGACAGTCCTGAGCTGCCCGATGCCGAATACGATCGTTTGATGCAAACGTTGCTGGCCATTGAAGCTGAGCATCCTGAATGGGTGACGTCAGATTCGCCTAGCCAGCGTGTAGGCGGCGCGCCACTGAGCGCTTTTGAAACCGTTACCCATGAGCTGGCGATGTTGTCGCTTGGTAACGCGTTCAGTGATGATGATCTCGTCGATTTTGAGCGCCGAGTCAAAGACAGACTCGGTAACACTGAACCCGTCACCTATACCTGTGAACCAAAGCTTGATGGCTTGGCTGTCAGCCTGATTTATGAAAACGGTGTATTGGTGCAGGCCGCGACGCGAGGCGATGGGACCACGGGCGAGAACATTACTCACAATGTAAAAACGATTCGCAATGTCCCATTGACCTTGCAAGCAGGGGATTGGCCTGAGCGTTTAGAAGTGCGTGGCGAAGTGTTTATGCCGAAAGCAGGCTTTGAAGCGCTTAATGAGGCAGCGTTAAAGCGTGGCGATAAAACCTTCGCTAACCCACGGAACGCTGCGGCGGGTAGCCTGCGTCAACTTGACTCGAAAGTCGCCGCCAATCGACCGCTGAGCTTTTATGCCTATGCGGTGGGCGTGATGTCGACACCGTTCGGAGAAGGGCAGAGCGAGCGCTTAAATAGGCTTAAAAAATGGGGGCTTGCCCTGAGCCCAGAAGTAAAACAAGTGTCGGGGCTTGAGGGCGTTAAAGCCTACTACCAAGATATTTTGGCCCGCCGTGATGATCTGCCCTATGAAATTGATGGGGTGGTGATCAAAGTGGACAAGATAGCCAGCCAAGAAACGCTCGGATTTGTTGCACGGGCACCACGCTGGGCGATTGCCTATAAATTTCCGGCACAAGAAGAAATCACCCGCCTCAACGATGTTGAATTTCAAGTTGGCCGCACGGGCGCTATCACCCCAGTGGCGAAGCTTGAACCTGTTTTTGTCGGGGGCGTGACGGTGAGCAACGCGACCTTACATAACGGTGATGAAATAGAACGTTTAGGCGTGCACATTGGCGATACTGTGGTCATTCGCCGTGCGGGTGATGTGATCCCACAAGTGGTTGGCGTCGTGGAAAGCCGGCGTCCGGCGCAGGCGAAACCGATTGTGTTTCCCGACGCCTGTCCGGTCTGTGAGTCGGTCGTGACCCGCATTGAGGGTGAAGCGGTCGCACGCTGCACCGGCGGGCTTATTTGTCTGGCTCAGCGTAAAGAAGCGATCAAACACTTTGCCTCACGCAAGGCAATGGATATTGACGGCCTAGGCGATAAAATTGTCGAGCAGTTAATTGAAAAAGAGCTGATTGAAACGCCTGCCGATCTCTTCACTTTAACCCCAGGGCGTGTGACTCAACTAGATCGAATGGGGCCGAAATCGGCGCAAAATTTGGTTGATGCGTTGGATAAAGCCAAAGCGACGACGTTATCACGCTTTATCTATGCGCTTGGGATCCGAGAAGTCGGTGAAGCCACCGCGCAAAATCTTGCCCTGCATTTTAAAACCTTAGACGCTCTGCGTGCAGCGAATGAAGAAGCACTGATTGCGGTGCCTGATGTGGGCGCCATTGTCGCGGGCCATATTGTTCGCTTTTTTGCTGAGCCACATAACCAAGCGGTTTTAGATGCGCTGCTCAACACCGGCATTCACTGGCCAGCGGTGAGTGCGCCATCAGACGAACAGGCACAACCGCTGGCGGGGAAAACCATTGTGCTGACCGGTACGCTATCGCAAATGTCACGCACCGATGCCAAAACGGCGTTACAGGCACTGGGCGCGAAAGTGACCGGCAGTGTCTCGGCAAAAACCGATATGTTGATCGCCGGTGAAGCGGCTGGCTCTAAACTGACGAAAGCACAAGATCTTGGCGTGACAGTCCTCGACGAAGACGCGATGATCGCCTTAATCAACCAATAGTTTACATGGCCATGTGCAGCCTCTGCACATGGCCTGATTGTGGAATTTACCTGGACTGGTAAACTAACCGTTACTCATCATTCTCAGCACTGGGATAGGGATCCTAATGACTATCAAAACCCGCTTTGCCCCCAGCCCAACGGGCTTTTTGCACGTGGGCGGTGCACGTACCGCACTGTATTCTTGGTTAGCAGCACGCAGCCAAGGCGGTCAATTTGTCTTGCGAATTGAAGATACTGATATCGAACGTTCAACCCAAGAAGCGGTTGATGCTATTTTAACCGGCATGGAATGGTTAGGTCTTGATTGGGATGAAGGGCCGTACTACCAAACCAAGCGCTTTGATCGTTATAACGAATTAGTCGATCAGTTGCTGGCCGAAGACAAAGCCTACAAGTGTTATGCGCCCAAAGATCTTTTGGACACCATTCGTGAAGAGCAAAAAGCGAATGGCTTAAAGGCACGTTACGATGCTAATCACCCCAAAGTGGTTGAAGCAAACAGCCAAGCCAAGGCGGATGACCCGCATGTGATCCGTTTCCGCAACCCGAAAGAGGGTAAGGTTGTTTTTGACGATAAAATTCGCGGCCGTATTGAGATTGCCAACAGCGAGCTTGACGATCTGATTATTCGTCGAACGGATGGCAGCCCAACTTACAACTTCTGCGTCGTCGTGGATGATTGGGACATGGGGATCACCCAAGTTGTCCGCGGCGAAGATCACATTAACAACACGCCGCGCCAGATTAATATCTACGAGGCACTGGGCGCGCCCGTTCCTGAGTTTGCTCATTGCTCGATGATTCTAGGCGACGATGGCGCCAAATTGTCTAAACGCCACGGTGCTGTCAGCGTCATGCAGTACCGTGATCAAGGCTTCTTGCCGCAAGCGTTGCGTAACTACCTTGTGCGTCTTGGTTGGTCGTACGGTGACCAAGAGATATTTTCAATGGAAGAAATGATTGAATTTTTCTCATTGGGAGCGATCAGCAAGTCGGCGTCAGCGTTCAATACGGAGAAACTGCATTGGTTGAACAACCATTACATTAAGCATGGTGATCCGGACGAGGTCGCTAAGCACTTGCAGTGGCATCTTGATCAACAACAGATTGACGCTAGCCAAGGCCCTGCCTTGACGGACGTCATTGGATTGGTTGGCGAGCGCTGCAATACCCTGGTGGAATTAGCCGCACAAAGCCGTTACTTCTACCAAGACTTTGATGAAATAGACGCAACCGCCGCGAAAAAACATCTGCGTCCCGTCGCTTTAGCGCCGTTGCAAGTGGCAAAAGGCAAGATTGAAGCGCTGGATGATTGGACGGTTGATGCCCTGAAAGCGGTGATTGCCGATACGTGTGCAGAGCTAGACGTTGGTATGGGTAAAGTCGCATGCCATTGCGTGTTGCGGTCACGGGTGGCGGTCAATCCCCATCTGTTGATGCGGTGATGCATCTGATTGGTAAAGATCGGGTAGTTGCCCGCATCGACCAAGCGATCAAGCTGGTTGAAGCGCGCGCAGCACAAAGCTAAATCCGGTTATCTTGAAGACTAAGTACGTTAGTCTGATGACAAAGATAAGGGCGCTGAATGTCAGCGCCCTTTTTAATGGATGAAGGTTGGGGGATTAGTGCTTTTCTTCTTCCATTTGCGCACTGTCAACAATATGGTTTTCGCCCATTTGGCGCGGGAGTACCAAGTTGAGCACAATCGCTACCACACCACACAGGCTAATACCTTGCAGGCTAAAATCGCCAATGCCAAACGCCATGCCGCCGATACCAAATACCAAGGTGACACCAACAATGGCAAGGTTACGCGAATCATGTAGGTCGACTTGATTACGAATCAAGGTATTGAGCCCGACGGTCGCAATAGAGCCAAACAGCAAGATCATAATCCCGCCCATCACTGGTAAAGGAATGGTAAGCAGCATTGCCCCGAGCTTACCCACAAAGGCGAGTACGATGGCAGTGACCGCCGCATAGGTCATGATTTTGGGGTTAAACGCTTTGGTCAGCATTACCGCGCCCGTCACTTCACTATACGTGGTATTGGGTGGCGCGCCGAACAGTGAAGCGGCAATGGTTGCGGCACCATCACCGGCCATCGTGCGGTGTAAGCCTGGCTTTTTCAGGTAGTCTTTACGGGTGACATTAGAAATGGCCAGCATATCGCCTACGTGCTCAACGGCAGGCGCGATGGCGACAGGGATCATAAATAAGATGGCATTGATGTTAAACTCTGGGAGGGTAAAAGCAGGCATCATCAACCAGCTCGCATTCGCAACTTGAGTAAAGTCAACAATACCAACGACGAGGCTGGCAACATAGCCCACCACAATCCCTGCCATAATCGGGACTAATTTGAAAAAGCCTTTCGCAAACACACTCACTGCAATGGTCGTGAGCAATGACAGCAAAGAGATCCAGATAGCCATGTCCCCCGCAATTAACTGCTCACTCCCATCGCCGGTTTTACCGAGTGCCATATTCACGGCGGTGGGAGCCAACCCAAGGCCGATAACCATAATCACAGGGCCAACTACAACCGGTGGCAGGAGCTTGTGAATAATATCCACGCCTTTAATCCGAATGATGGCGCCCATCAATAAATAGATCACACCGGCTGCCATGAGGCCACCCATGGTGGCGGGAATACCAAAATTGTTGACGCCGTACAAAATGGGAGCAATAAAAGCGAAGGAAGAGGCAAGGAAGATAGGGACGGAGCGGCGGGTGATGACTTGGAATATCAGGGTACCGATCCCGGCCCCAAAGAGTGCGACGTTCGGGTCGAGCCCGGTTAACAGTGGCACTAACACCAAGGCACCAAATGCGACGAACAGCATTTGTGCCCCTTGTAAAACTTGCAACATAATCTCACCTCCAAAAAAAATCGCGCAATGCTAGCACAAAGCGTTTATGTGATTCCCATCATGTTTTTAAATGTGAGATCGGTGGCAGATAAATGATGTAACGGATTTCATTTTAATCCATATGCAAACATAGTCAGCCACATGATCGCTTGCTCGCCTTGATGGCATCGAATCAATGGTGTTTGCTGGTGGTGCGACCCCCTTTGTCCTCTCTTTTTTACAATTGAGGATTGCTGAACCTAGCGCTATCCGCTTATGATCGCTGGACGCCCATTTATCCATGTGGAAAAACTATGAATCGATTTTTGTTGGCCCTTATTGCCTTTGTTTGGTTGCCAAGTGCGATGGCAAGCCCCCTTTATCATGCCAGTATCCCGCTGGATAATGGCGCGCAAACCTCACAACAAGCGGCAAAAAAACAAGCGCTGATCGCGGTACTGACTAAAGTCTCGGGACAACGCGAGGTGTCGGATAATCCTGCGGTCGAGCAAGCGCAGCAAGACGTTGATGGTTTCATCTCTCAGCTCGGATATGGAGAAAGCAAGGATCAATCTGATGGTGCCGCACAGCGAACACTCGAAGTCGGCTTTGATAGTCAAAAAATTCGCGCGGTGCTGCGCCAGGCAGGGTTGCCCTTATGGGGGAGTCCTCGCCCAGCGGTATTAGTGTGGCTCGTCGATGACCGTGATGGCGACCGGCAAATTATTTGGGAGCAAAGTGGGCGTCCTGTGATTGACCAACTACGTGATGCAGCGGCCATACGCGGCCTGCCGGTGTTAATTCCGGTGGGTGACTTTGATGATTTGATGGCGATCTCTAGCAGTGATCTGTGGGGCGGCTTTATTGATCCTGTTGAGCAAGCCAGTCAGCGCTACCAGCCCGATGGCATTGTGATCGGAAAGTTGACTGAGCAAGGGATCCGTTGGCAATTCTTCCCCGATACCAGTGACATGCAATCAGATCAAACTCGCGGGCAAGCCAATAATGCCCAAGCCATGATTGATACTATTGCTGATTACTATGCCGAGCAAACTGGTGTGGTACTCGATAACGATGATGAGCGTGCATCGCTTCAAATTGCCATTGCAGGCATGGATAACGGCGATGACTATGTCGATCTTGAGCGCACATTAGCGGGGTTAAATGCGCTACAACAGGTGCACTTAGCAGAATTAAACGATGATACCCTGATTTTCGATGTACGTTTAGCGGCCTCTCAACAAGCACTAATCAACGAGCTCACCGCCAATCGACATATTCGCTTGATGACGCCTCAAGAGCGTGAGGCACGTATGATGGCACCCGCTGAAGAGCAAGACAGCACGATGTCAGAGGACAAGAGTGAGACTGCTGTATCCGACACTGATAGTGACAAGCAGACAACCGAGTTGTTGTTTGCTACCCCAGCACTGACGGATAGCCGCGATGCCGATTCAACCGACAATCAACGCCTGTGGTTTGTGTGGACGTCTTAATCTGACCTGAAAAGCAATAGTCAAACCTAAAGGCTAGCGACGACCGCTAGCCCTTTTGTGAATAAATAGTACGACGCCAAGCAATCAGACTCACCAGGCCACTGATAACAATCCACATCCAAAGCGGTCCGTTTCCCCATTGACGGTAGGGTGTCAGCCCCTGTGTTTGAGTAATTTGTGTGGTTAAAACTTGCGTCTCAAATTGTGGCAATGAGGCGTCAATCTGACCGCGTTCATCGACTAAAGCCGTCACCCCGTTATTGGTGGCTCGGATCACGGGTAAGCCGAACTCGAGCGCGCGCATACGCGCAATTTCTAGATGTTGCCAAGGCCCAATAGAGCGCCCAAACCAGGCGTCATTCGAGAGGGTAATAATGGCGTCGCTACTGGCGGTGAGGTTTTCACGGATTTGCGCGGGAAACGCAATTTCATAACACAGGGCGGTAATGTATTCCCAGCCGTTCGCAGGCAAAGCCGGTTGAATCGCTTCGCCTGGAGAAAATGACGACATGGGCAGATTAAAAATCGGCGCCAAAGGACGAAGCAGTGATTCAAACGGCACAAACTCGCCAAAGGGGAGTAAGTGATGTTTGCTGTACTGGGCGGGTGCTGGATACTGATAGCGCGGCGTTTTTGCACCGAGCGCGAGCACATTATTAAAATAGGTGCCATCCTCACGCTGATCGAGCGCCCCCGTGATCACCGTGGTTTGATTGTGCTTGCCCGCTTGGTCTAACTGCGAAAAAAAGCGGGGAAGATCTCGCTCTAATGCGGGAATGGCGGCTTCTGGCCAAATCACCACGTCACTGTCCCAATGTTGACGGGTTAAATCCAGATACTTCATCAAAGTTGGCCAGCGTTGGTCGGCGCGCCACTTGAGTGCTTGAGGGACGTTGCCTTGGATCAGTGAGACCGTTTGCTGCTGATCGGTTTTGGTTGTCCACTTGACCGACCCGAGCCCTTCACTGACGGCAAAAAGCCCTATGATAGCGATCATACCGAAGAGGCGAGCACGCCCCTGCCATTGTCCCCAATGGGGGGTCACTAAGGCGGCTAAGCCCGCAAGCGACACCAAGACGAGCGTGATCCCTTGTACACCCAGTACCGGGGCGATACCCGCAAACGGGCTGTCTATTTGGCTATAACCTGGCCATAACCAGGGAAAACCGGTAAATACCCAGCCTCTTAGCCAATCAACCACTAACCACAAGGCAGGTGCCAGCATCGTCCATTTTATGCCCGCTTGCTTGATGGGTGATTTATGTATCAGCCAGCCGAATAGCGCGGGGTAAAGCGATAAATAGACGATAAGCAGTGCCATCAAAAACAGGCCTGCGATCACAGGCATCCCGCCAAAATGGTCAATACTGACATACACCCAGCTTACCCCAGTTGTAAACTGGCCGAGCCCCCAGCTAAAACCTATCCAAGCCGCACGTTTGGGCGAGGAAGCAACTTGCAGAAGAAGCAACAAGCCCCAGAGCGCGACCAACATAAAGGGCCAATAGGAAAAAGGGGAAAAGGCGAGGGTGGCAAGCGCACCAAAAAGGGCAGCCAATAATGGCTGCCCCAATGGGCGTAAACGGTTAGGCGTTTTCACTGTTCGATTCGCTACTGTCTGGAATGGTAACTTGTAGCTGAATGATACGACGACTATCAGCGGCCGTCACTTTAAATGGTAGTCACCAATGTCGACTTCTTCACCACGATCAGGAAGATGACCAAAACTGGTCATAACCAACCCACCGATAGTGTCTACCACGTCATCTTGGAACTGGGCGCCAAAATGCTCGTTAAAGTCTTCTAAGGTGGTCAGTGCTTTCATCGAGAAGGTATGGCGACTGAGTTGGCGAATCTCTTGCTCTTCCTCATCGTCATACTCGTCTTCGATCTCGCCTACAATTTCTTCGAGAATATCTTCAATGGTGACAACACCCGATACCCCGCCGAATTCATCGATGACGATCGCCATGTGGTAGCGTTCTTCTTGGAACTCTTTAAGTAGACGGTCAACCCGCTTACTCTCTGGTACCACCACAACAGGGCGTAAGACCTTTTCGATGTCGAAATCTTCAGCATCGGGGCGCAGATAGCGCAACAAATCTTTCGCAAGCAAGATGCCTTCAACATGGTCTTTGTCATCACTGATCACAGGATAACGTGAGTGTTGGGCATCAATAATAATATTAATGATCGCTTCCAATGACTGCGATCGTTCAACGATTACCATCTGCGAACGGGGTATCATGATATCTCTCACACGCATGTCAGAGATTTGCATCACACCTTCCAGCATATCCCGGGTGTCCTGATCGATCAGGGCGTTTTGCTCTGAGTCGCGAAATACGTCCACCAGTTCTTGTCTGTCTTTTGGATCAGCTTGGAAAAACTGACCCAGCCGTTCGAAGAAGGTCTTCCTACTCGGACCGTCTGCGTTTTGCGAATTATCGTCGTTCATTCAATTTCATTCAGTTAGTTAACGCTCAATGAAGTCATTCGCATAAGGGTCACTGACCCCCATGGTTGCCAGGATCTTTCGTTCCAAGGCTTCCATTTGCTCGGCTTCATCATCCTCAATATGGTCGTAGCCCAATAAGTGTAAGCTACCATGGACGACCATATGTGCCCAGTGATCCATCAGCGTTTTGCCTTGCTGCTGTGCCTCTTGCTCAACAACTTGGCGACATACCACCAGATCACCGAGTAAATCTATGTCTACCCCAGGAGGTGCTTCAAAGGGGAAAGATAACACATTCGTCGGTTTATCTTTGCCACGATAGTCGCGATTTAAGCTCTGGCTCTCACCTTCATCCACAATCCGGATCGTCACTTCCGCTTGAGGCTTGGCTTCGCGTATTGCATGTTCAAACCAAGCTTGAAGCTGGTCATCACTGGGCAGCCCCTGTTCGTCATCACAGGCGACCTGCACATCGACGTAATAGCTCATGATGGGTCCTGTGGTGGGATAGAGGTTGGTTGCACCGCGACCTGCTGTGCTTCACGCGCTTCTCGGCGACGTGCTTCAGCCTCTTTGCGTGCCTTCGCATCTTCTGCTTCCCACTTATCATAGGCCTGAACAATACGAGTAACCACTTGGTGGCGCACCACATCGTCGGCTTGGAAGAAGTGAAAGCTAATTTCATTCACGTCAGACAGCACTTCAATCGCATGGCGTAGCCCTGAGCGGGCATTGCGCGGTAAATCGACTTGGGTAACGTCACCGGTGATGACGGCCCGTGAATTAAAGCCAATCCGAGTCAGGAACATTTTCATCTGCTCGACCGTGGTGTTTTGGCTTTCATCTAAGATGATAAAAGCATCATTCAAGGTTCGGCCACGCATATAAGCCAGCGGTGCTACCTCGATCACATTACGATCAATCAGTTTTTCGACCCGCTCGAAACCGAGCATCTCAAACAAGGCATCGTAGAGTGGACGCAAGTAAGGATCGACTTTCTGGCTGAGATCGCCAGGTAAAAAGCCTAACTTTTCACCCGCCTCAACCGCTGGACGTGTTAACAAAATCCGACGAATCTCTTGGCGTTCCAGCGCGTCTACCGCAGCTGCGACGGCGAGGTAGGTTTTACCTGTGCCCGCCGGACCAATGCCAAAAGTAATGTCATGATTGACCATATTGGCGATGTATTGCGCCTGATTTGGCGTGCGCGGTTTGATCACCCCTTTTTTGGTCTTGATGTTAATCTCTTTACCGTAAGGGATGCTCGATTCGGTGTTCTGTTCTAACACGCCAGACTCTTTGATCGCCAAATGAATGGCTTCGGGCTCAATGTCGGGCGAACTGCCACGCACGGGGGCCGTATCCACATACAGCCGCTTTAAGATGTCGACGGCGGCGTTGGCGGTGTGAGGTTTGCCCATCACCGTAAAGGCATTATGGCGGTGGCTAATTTCAACACCCAAGCGGCGCTCTAGTTGTTTGATATTATCGTCAAACGGGCCACATAAGTTGGCAAGACGGGTGTTGTCGGCAGGTTCTAATGTAAGGTCAAGAGAGATGATTTTAGACAAGATTATCCTCGCTTTCGGCGCCGGTCACCCGACGCCGTTGAATTGATGAACGCGTTATGGCGTGTATACACCAACACCAAGCTCGTTTTCGTTGCGCGTCTTCGCCATGATTTCGGTTGGCGAGACGGCGACACGCAAGTCCATATCTTTTTCGGTACGAACCAGCTCACCGCGGAGCGAGTTTGGCATCACTTCAGTAATTTTTACGTCAACAAATTGGCCAATCAAATCGACAGAGCCTTCAAAGTTGACCACTCGGTTATTCTCAGTACGGCCACGCAGCTCCATAAGATTCTTACGCGATGGCCCTTCGACTAAGATACGTTGTTCGGTTTCTAGCATCATACGTGAATAGCGCATCGCTTGGCTGTTCACTTGCTGCTGCAAACGGTACAGGCGTTCTTTTTTCACTTGCTCTGGTGTGTCGTCAGGCATATCTGCCGCTGGCGTCCCTGGGCGAGGTGAATACACAAAGCTGAAGCTCATATCAAAGTCGATATCGGTAATCAGCTTCATGGTCGCTTCAAAGTCTTGCTCGGTTTCTCCTGGGAAGCCGACGATAAAGTCTGAGCTGATGGTGATATCGGGACGTGCCTGACGCAACTTACGGATCTTGGATTTGTACTCAATCGCCGTGTGCGGGCGTTTCATCATGGTCAAGATTCGATCAGAGCCACTTTGTACCGGCAAGTGCAAAAAGCTCACCACTTCTGGCGTATCACGATACACCTCAATGATATCATCGGTAAACTCAACCGGATGGCTGGTGGTATAGCGAATGCGATCAATACCATCGATAGCGGCGACATAGCGCAGTAAGTCAGCAAAGGTACAGATGTCGCCATCATGAGTCTCACCGCGATAGGCATTCACATTCTGGCCTAGCAGGTTTACCTCACGCACACCTTGCTCGGCAAGCTGGGCAATTTCGAACAGCACATCGTCGAGCGGACGGCTCACTTCTTCGCCGCGCGTATACGGCACAACACAGAACGTACAGTATTTCGAGCAGCCTTCCATAATGGAGACAAACGCTGTCGCGCCATCGGCACGCGGCTCAGGCAGACTGTCAAACTTCTCAATTTCTGGGAAGGTAATGTCCATCACTGTGCCACTATCGCCACGTGATTGTTTTATCATTTCAGGCAGGCGATGTAGCGTTTGGGGGCCAAAAATGACGTCCACATAAGGCGCACGCTCGCGGATGTGATCGCCTTCTTGGGTTGCCACACAACCACCAACGCCGATTACCAGCTCTGGATTCTTGTCTTTGAGTGTTTTCCAACGCCCCAGTTGGTGGAATACCTTTTCTTGTGCTTTTTCACGAATTGAACAGGTATTGAGGAGGAGAACATCTGCGTCTTCTGGTTGTTCGGTCAGCTCATAGCCACCGGCAGAATTTAGCAGATCTGCCATCTTGGATGAGTCATACTCATTCATTTGGCAACCCCAGGTTTTGATCAGCAGTTTCTTAGCCATGTAACTTCACGCTCATTATTAATCTTATGGTCGGCATTACCCTTTCAAGCTGTATGGTTTTTAATCAGTCAATCAGCTTGGCAAGCCGCATATTGTACTGCTTTCCTATATCGCTGACCAGATCACAGGCTGGGAGAAATGGTGTCAATCTGGTTAAGTGATTGAGCCGACGCCGCAAAACGAGATCGGAAAAGCGAATTTGCCCCCACTTTGATCGGATTGATATCGAATTCTCGTTTACCTTCAGTAGAATGCTGGCATTAACGGGACAAAGAGACAGTCATGAATCAATTTGAAATTATTATTGTCGGCGGTGGCATGGTCGGTGCCGCTGCCGCATTAGGACTTGCCCGCCAAGGTCGGCAGGTGGCATTGATAGAACGCCAAGAACCGGATCCTTTCCATGCGTCACAACCGATGGATTTACGAGTGTCTGCGATATCTCATGCGTCTGTCAGTTTGCTTCAAGACTTAGGCGCATGGGCCGACATTGAAGCCATGCGAGTCTGTCCCTATCGACGATTAGAAACCTGGGAAGCAGAAGACAGCCGTGTGTGTTTCAGTGCCGACCAACTCGAATTACCACAGTTAGGATATATGGTCGAGAACCGCTTGATTCAACTCGGCTTGTGGCAACAGTTTGCTCGTTTTGACAATTTGCACCTTGTCTCACCGGCCTCGATCACGGGTATGGCGCAGGCGGGCCGTCTGCATCAACTCCAATTAGGCAGTGGCGAAACACTAGAAGCGCCCTGGTTGATTGGTGCCGACGGTGCCCACTCGAAAGTGCGAGATTACGCGCAAATCGGTCTTACCAGCTGGGATTATCGTCAGCATTGCATGTTAATTCATGTCGAAACGGCCGCGCCCCAACAAGATATTACCTGGCAGCAATTCTTTCCCTCAGGGCCGCGGTCATTACTGCCATTGTGCGGCAACAATGCCTCATTAGTGTGGTATGACAGCCCGGCGCGAGTTCAACAGTTGTGTCAGCTCAATGCTGAGCAGCTTAAAGCCGAGATAGGGCGCCATTTCCCACCACAAGTGGGTGATGTCACCCCCATCAACTGGGGCGCATTTCCGTTAACGCGTCGTCATGCCCAGCAGTACCATCGCAATGGGGTAGTGGTGATTGGTGATGCCGCCCACACCATTAACCCGCTCGCGGGGCAAGGGGTAAACTTAGGCTTCAAAGACGTGAGCGCGTTGCTGGATGCCTGTGCCGATGCAGGCGCACTATGGCAAGCAGAGTCAACGTTAGCGGCGTACGAAAAAGTACGCCGTACGGATAATATGATGATGCAAACCGGGATGGATGTGTTTTATGCCGCGTTTAGTAACCGAATCACGCCTTTAAAACTGGCACGTAATGCGGTGTTTAAACTGGCTGAACACAGCGGCCCGGTGAAAAAACATGTATTGAAGTATGCGTTAGGCTTGTAGATAAACGCAAAAAAGCCCACATGGTGTGGGCTTTTTAATATGGCTGGGGTACCAGGATTCGAACCTGGGAATGACGAGATCAAAACCCGTTGCCTTACCGCTTGGCGATACCCCAGTAGGTGTTACCTAACCCGGCCATTTAAACATCATGCCGAATTATAAAATTAATGGTGGCTACGACGGGATTCGAACCTGTGACCCCATCATTATGAGTGATGTGCTCTAACCAACTGAGCTACGTAGCCACTCTGTCAGGCATAGTGCCTTAAGACGCTGCGAATTATGCGGATCTGGGCGAAAGTCGTCAAGGTCTCGTTATTGTTTTTTTTGCGATTTTGCATTCATTGGCTGCAATAATCGCCATTTTGAACAATTTAACGGCAAAGCCTACCGAGTAGGTGGCGGAGAACGTTGAATGATGAGAATAAAAAAACCAGCCCGGAGGCTGGTCTAAATATCAATAGGATGGGGTCTCGACAACGCACCCTAAAGCATAACGTATGTGCGTATTAAACGTTGAAACGGAAGTGAATCACATCGCCATCTTTAACGATATATTCTTTCCCTTCCAAGCGCCATTTACCGGCATCTTTGGCGCCGTTTTCACCATTGTTAGCGATATAATCATCATAGCCAACCACTTCGGCACGAATAAAGCCTTTTTCAAAGTCGGTATGGATTTTACCCGCCGCCTGTGGCGCGGTCGAGCCAATCGGCACTGTCCAAGCACGTACTTCTTTCACGCCTGCGGTAAAATAGGTGTGCAGAGTGAGTAGCTCGTAACCGGCGCGAATCACGCGGTTTAGGCCAGGCTCTTCAAGGCCCATCTCATCTAAGAAAGCCGCCGCTTCTTCGGCATCTAGCTCGGCAATCTCGCCTTCGATTTCCGCACACACGGCCACCACGGTTGCGTCTTCTTGGGCGGCAATTTCACGCACTTTGTCGAGGTACGGGTTGTTTTCAAAACCATCATCATTGACGTTGGCAATGTACATGGTCGGCTTAAGCGTCAAAAAGTTAAGATATTGTACTGCTGCGGCTTCTTCTTTGCTCAGTTCGACCGAGCGCAACATCTTGCCTTCTTCTAGGACGGGGAGCAGTTTTTCAAGCACGGTTAGCTCAAATTTGGCATCTTTATCGCCACCTTTGGCTTTTTTGGCGTTGCGCTGCATCGCACGCTCACAGCTTTCAAGATCAGCCAGCGCAAGCTCGGTGTTAATCACGTCGATATCATCAGCCGGATCCACTTTACCAGCCACGTGAACGATATTGTCATTCTCAAAACAACGTACCACATGACCAATCGCATCGGTTTCACGGATGTTCGCTAGGAACTTGTTCCCTAAACCTTCACCGCGTGATGCGCCGGCAACTAAGCCGGCGATGTCAACGAACTCCATCGTGGTGGGGAGCACTTTCTGTGGATTGACAATTTTCGCCAGCGCATCCAAGCGTAGATCAGGGACAGGGACCACGCCCGTATTGGGTTCAATCGTACAAAATGGAAAGTTAGCCGCATCAATGCCGGCCTTGGTCAGTGCATTAAACAGAGTGGATTTGCCTACGTTTGGTAGACCCACGATGCCACATTTAAAACCCATGAGATGGTAACCCTTTAATCAAAATTACTGTGCTTTGAAGGTATGTAGACGATTTTGCGCCTTGGCGAGATCATCTTTGAGCAGGATCTCGAGGCTGCGTACTGCCTCGTCAGTGGCCTGCTCTAGCAGGCTCTGCTCATTAGCGGGGGCTTTGGTAAGCACGTATCCCGCTACCTTATCCTTGTGACCCGGATGACCGATGCCTATCCGAAGCCGATAAAACGATTTGTCATTTGCAAGTTTGCTAATGGTATCACGCAGGCCATTATGGCCACCGTGTCCACCACCTTGCTTAAACTTGGCCACACCGGGTGGTAAGTCTAGCTCGTCATGCGCCACCATGATGGCGTCGACGGGAATATTGTAAAAGTTGGCCATAGCTTGCACCGCTTTACCCGACAAGTTCATGTACGTGGTCGGGATCAACACACGGAGATCGTGTCCATGTACATTGATACGGCCGGTTAAGCCGAAGAACTTTTTCTCTTCTTTTAGCGGCACGTTGTGAATACGTGCTAGCTCCTGAACGACCCAAGCACCGGCATTATGGCGCGTTTGGCTGTATTCAGGGCCTGGATTGGCCAATCCCACTAGTAAGCGGATTTGATTACTCACGACGTTTCTCGCTATCTATCTACTTATCGTAGCCGGTGAGCATCGAGCCCACGCAAAAAGGCGCCATATCCTACCATTGATATGGCTAAAGGATCGAGTCAGCCATTCAAAATGGGCAATAAAAAAACACCCTGCACAAGGGCAGGGTGTTTCTTGTCGGTCTATGACAATGCGTTAAGAATTAAACATTGCAGAGATCGACTCTTCATTACTGATACGGCGAATCGCTTCGGCCAGCATGCCCGACAGTGTTAATTGAGACACACGCCCGGTTGCTTGAATTTCGGCGCTCAATGGTGTGGAGTCAGTGACCACAATTTCATCAATGACGGACTCAGCGATATTCTTCGCTGCATCCCCCGAGAATACCGGATGCGTTGCATAGGCGAATACACGCTTAGCGCCACGGTTCTTCAGGGCTTCGGCGGCTTTACACAGGGTGCCACCGGTATCAATCATGTCATCAACAATGATGCAGTCACGGCCTTCAACGTCGCCAATCAAGTGCATGACTTGCGACACGTTAGCACGCGGACGGCGCTTATCAATGATGGCAATGTCAGTGTCATCCAATAGTTTGGCCGTCGCACGCGCTCGCACAACCCCGCCAATATCAGGAGAAACGACCACTGGGTCTTCTAAATTTTTCGCCAGCATGTCTTCAAGCAGCACAGGGGTACCGAAGATATTATCAACAGGGACGTCGAAAAAGCCTTGAATTTGTTCTGCGTGGAGGTCCACAGTGAGTACGCGGTCAACGCCAACGTTAGAAAGGAAATCTGCAATAACTTTTGCGGTGATAGGAACACGGGAGGAGCGTACGCGGCGGTCTTGACGGGCATAACCAAAGTAGGGGATAACTGCGGTTATGCGGCCAGCCGACGCACGTCGGAACGCATCTATCATCACGACCAATTCCATTAAGTTGTCATTGGTCGGTGCACAGGTAGATTGGATGACGAACACGTCACTACCGCGCACGTTCTCGTTAATCTGAACACACACTTCACCGTCAGAAAAACGGCCAACAGTGGCGTCACCCAGTGACATGTAAAGACGGTTTGCGATACGTTGGGCGAGAACGGGTGTCGCGTTACCAGCGAACAGCTTCATATCAGGCACGGTGGAAACCTCGGGTTGCATCCATTTAATAGTCACTGGCTCACAGTGTGTTGCTGTCGTGCATCGAGTTGTTGTAGCGCATCGAGTAGGGGCGATCGGTTCAACCCTCGTGCAACAAACCCTGTCAGCCAGTTAGGCATAGTGTCGAGTGTGTTCTGGGCATCATGTGCGGTATCAAACTCGGCAAACACGCACGCGCCTGTCCCAGTCATCCTAGACGGCGCATATTCTAGCAGCCACGAAACAGCCTTATCAACCTCGGGGAATTGTTTACGGGCTATCTTTTCGCAATCGTTTTCGTGTTTTTGTGTCATTAGCTCAGAAACTGTGCGCTTTGGCGTACTTCTTTGCAAGTCTGGATGAGTAAAAATTGCAGCGGTCGAAATAGACACATCTGGCTTAACCACCAAGTAATATTTCTCATCAGGGCATACAGACGTCAATTTTTCGCCAACGCCTTCCGCCAACGCCGCATGACCGTGAATGAAAATAGGCACGTCAGCCCCCAAGCCTAGGCCAATGTTTGCCAGTGTAGTCTGGCTCACCTGGGTTTGCCATAAATGATTCAACGCCACCAAGGTCGTGGCTGCATCTGATGAGCCTCCGCCCAGCCCGCCGCCCATGGGCAAATGTTTTTCCAGATGAATATCTGCGCCTTGTGAGCATCCGGTATGATTTTGCAGCGCCTTGGCGGCTTTGATAATCAGATTGTCTTTCTCATCGACGCCGTCAATGGCGGGGCTAAGGTTGATCGTGCCGCTGTGATTGGGCGTAATAGCCAAGGTGTCGCCGTGATCTAAAAACTGAAACAAGGTTTGCAGTTCGTGATAACCATTAGCTTGGCGTCCATTGATATAAAGAAATAAGTTAAGTTTCGCTGGCGCTGGCCAGTAGGTTGTTTCAGTCATTATCGAGTGTCCAAGTAGAAATCATCAGTTTGATCGTTTGCTGGTCGTTACTGAGCGTGATTCGAGTTGGAAGCGCAGGCTGGGTCTCGGCGCTGTAGCCTTGATAATCGATATCCCAACCTTGTGTGTCGTCGAGGGCGGCCAAGCGGTTATCGGGGCCGAGTGAAAAGCGGTCTTGTGCGCGTGGTAGGCCAATCAACCAAGGGGCAAGCGCGTCAACGGGTAAATGGGCGCCGGTCAAATAGGCGATCAAACGGGCTGGATTAGGGTCTTGGTATTGCTTGCCCTGATCATCAACCAAGGTCGCACCTTGCGCATTCATGGTTAGAGACAACAGGGTGGTTCCCAAAAAATTCGTTAGCCGCAGTGTCGATTCAGTCGGAGAATGGCGCCAGTAAAGGTTGGCAGAAAAGCGCGTATCTGGTGCGATAAAAGCCACCTTACCGCGTGCGGTATAACTGTCTATGGTCTCAAGCGATGCGCGATGCGTTTGCCATTCTGTGGTAGGAGCCGGCGCCGTTGCACAGCCAGAGAGCACGGCAAAGACGACCGTCAACATACTGATTCGTATACAAGAGAAATCAGCGCGTATACAAGGGAAGCCAGTGCGCATAAAAGAGAAACCAGCGCGTATACAAGAGAAAACAGTACGTATACAGGAGAACATGAAAGCGAGTATCCTTTTATAACGTCAACAGACAGTGATCAGCATTTGGCATTACTTTGCCATAAGCGCCGAGGTGAGAGAAGTCAGTTAGGCACTTAGCCGTGCGGGAGGAAAGAATGGGTATAGTTGTTGTTGGCCAGTCTGTCATCAATCTCGTGAGGCTTCACATTTCCGCACCACGAAAATACTGCGATACAATGTTCGCTTTAATTCACGGGGGGCATCAAGTAAAATCCCCCGCTCCAATCCTTACTGGTGCTGTCGGTAACAACGCTTCATGAGCCTGTTAGTTCTCGGAATCAATCACAAAACGGCCCCCGTCGAGCTGCGGGAAAAGGTCGCCTTTTCGCCGCAACAACTGGAGCAGGCGTTAGGGCAGCTTTCCGAGCATCCGCAGGTGCGCAGCTGTGTGATTGTCTCAACCTGCAATCGCACCGAAATCTACGCCGAGTTAAACCAACCTGGTGTCGGGGTCTTGGTTGAATGGCTCACACGCTTTCATCAACTCAGTGGCGAAAGTTTGATGGCAAGCATTTATTATCACGAGGAACAATCTGCGGTGAAGCATCTGATGCGTGTTGCCTGTGGATTAGATTCTTTGGTGTTAGGTGAGCCGCAGATATTAGGTCAAGTTAAACAAGCGTACGCGAGTGCCAGTGATGCCGATATGATTTCCGGCTCGTTGGAAAAATTGTTCCACAAAACCTTTGCGGTGGCAAAACGGGTACGAACCGAGACCGAAATTGGTGGCAACGCGGTATCTGTTGCATTTGCGGCCTGTACGTTGGCCCGCCAGATTTTTGAATCCTTAGCGGACGTCACCACATTGTTGGTTGGCGCGGGAGAAACGATTGAACTGGTTGCGAGACATTTGCATGAGCATCAATGCAGCCAAATTATCTTTGCGAACCGTACGCAATCGCGCGCTCAATGTTTAGCTGAACAGTTTGATGCCAAAGTGATTGGCTTAGACGCGTTACCCGAGCAGCTTTGCCACGCCGATATCGTGATCAGTTCAACGGCGGCGCCCATGCCTTTGATTGAAAAAGCGATGGTTGAAAAAGCCTTGAAACAGCGACGCCACCAACCCATGCTGTTAATCGATATCGCGGTACCACGAGACATAGACGAGAAAGTTGGCAACTTATCGGATGCTTATTTGTACAGTGTGGATGACTTACAATCCATCGTGGAGCACAATCGAGAACAACGAAAGTTGGCCGCGATCCAAGCAGAAGCCATTGTCACCGAAGAAAGCGCCGACTTTATGCGCTGGTTACGTTCACGCGAAGCGGTAGATAGCATTAAGCAATACCGGACACAGTCCGAACACATTAAACAGGCGGAGCTGGCGCAGAGTATTCAAGCCCTTGCCAATGGGGCTGACGCAGAAAGCGTATTACGCCAGCTTAGTAACCGCCTGACCAATAAACTGATCCATCCCCCTACGCAGGCAATGCAACAGGCGGCCCAAAATGGTGAGCCCGATAAACTGGCCGTGATGCGTACGTGCTTGGGGCTGGACAGCGACAACTAACGAAGAGATTTATGAAAGCATCAATATTAGCGAAGCTAGAATCGCTGGCGGAGCGCTACGAGGAAGTACAACACCTGCTCGGAACGCCTGAAATCATTAGTGAGCAGAACAAATTTCGTGCGCTGTCGAAAGAGTACGCGCAGCTGGAAGAAGTGATCAAATGTTTTACGGCGTTTAAGCAAGCCAAAGAAGACCTCGCGGCAGCGCAAGAAATGGCCAACGAAGATGATCCTGACATGCGCGAGATGGCGCAAGAAGAAGTCGCGCAAGCCGAGCAAAGCATTGTTGCGTTGACCGATCAGCTGCAAATCTTATTGTTGCCGAAAGACCCGAACGATGACCGTAACTGCTTTTTGGAAATCCGTGCTGGGGCCGGTGGCGACGAAGCCGGGATTTTTGCGGGTGACTTGTTCCGCATGTATAGCCGTTATGCCGAGCAACGCGGTTGGAAGCTGGAAATGATCAGTGCCAGTGGAGGAGAGCACGGCGGCTTTAAAGAAGTCATTGCACGTGTGGCTGGCGAAGGCGCCTACGGTGTGCTGAAATTTGAATCCGGCGGTCACCGTGTACAACGCGTACCTGCCACCGAGTCGCAAGGTCGAGTCCATACGTCAGCGTGTACCGTGGCGATTTTGCCTGAAGTGCCAGAAACGGAAGCCCCTGAAATTAATCCGGCCGACTTGAAAGTTGACACCTTCCGAGCCTCAGGAGCGGGGGGGCAGCACGTCAACACCACGGACTCTGCGATTCGCATTACTCACTTGCCGACCGGCACTGTGGTGGAATGCCAAGATGAGCGTTCACAACATAAAAACCGCGCCAAAGCCATGTCAGTACTGGCAGCACGTTTGATTAAAGCGGAAGAAGAAAAACGCGCCGCTGAGGAAGCCTCAACCCGTCGTAACCTGCTTGGCTCGGGCGATCGTTCCGATCGGATTCGGACTTATAACTATCCGCAAGGTCGCGTCTCCGATCATCGCATTAACTTAACCTTGTATCGTTTAGACGATGTGATGCAAGGGGATCTCGATAGCTTGGTGGATCCTGTGATTCAAGAGCATCAAGCGGATCAATTAGCGGCCTTGTCTGAGCATCCATAATGACAGTCACGATAGGCGCGTTGCTGGCCGATAGCACCACTGAGCTCACCGCATTATCCGGTGGCTCAGCGGGCATTGATGTCAAAGCCTTGCTCTGCCATGTGTTAGCGCAACCTACCAGCTATCTCTATACCTGGCCCGAGCGCAAACTCACCGCGGCACAACTGGCGCAATTTCGTCAGCTGTTTGCCCGCCGACTGCAAGGAGAGCCGATTGCATACATTCTGGGCTACCGTGACTTTTGGACCCTGAGACTGAATGTGTCGCCAGCGACGTTGATCCCGCGTCCAGAAACCGAACTCTTGGTAGAGCAGGCGTTAGCGCTTCTGCCAGCGACCCCTTGTCGGGTGTTAGACTTAGGCACCGGCACGGGAGCGGTGGCATTAGCCATTGCCAGTGAGCGCCCCGATATCACCGTTGTGGGCGTTGATTTGATGCCAGAAGCAGTGATGTTGGCAAGCCGAAACGCGGATGCGCATCAAATTAACAACGTCCACTTTATTCAAAGTGACTGGTTTAAGGCGTTAAGCGATATGCATCGGTTTGATCTGATTGTCAGTAATCCGCCTTACATCGATGAGACGGATCCGCATCTGCAACAAGGGGATGTTCGTTTTGAGCCCATGAGTGCGCTGGTGGCTGAAGACAGTGGGTTGGCAGATATTCGTTATATTGGTCAATCCGCCCCCGATTACTTAGTCGCCTCTGGCTGGTTGATGGTCGAACACGGCTACAACCAGGGAGAAGCGGTGCGTCGTGTATGGAAAGAAGCGGGTTGGCATAATCTCCAAACCCAACAAGATTACGCTGGGCTCGATAGAATCACCTTGGCACAGCGACGTTAATTGAGACTGACAGGAAGCAGGAATCATTATGATCTACATGGCCCTCAAGCACACCCACTTACTGACCGTGGTATTAAGCCTCTCTTTATTCGTGATCCGTTTCGTATGGGTGATGCGTGATAGCGAGATGATGAACAAAAAATGGGTCAAGGTCACGCCGCACGTGGTCGACACCTTGTTATTGACCACCGGTGTCGCATTGATTTTTGTCACCGGTTTTATACCGTTTACAGAGTCTGGTGCGTGGTTAACCGAAAAGCTGACCTGTGTACTGGCTTACATTGCATTAGGCTTTGTTGCTTTACACTACAGCCGCGGCAAACTGTTCCGGACACTGGCGTTTTTTGGTGCATTAGGGTGGGCCTATGCCGCCGCTAACTTAGCACTGATTAAAGTTCCACACCTAATGGGATAAATATGATGCCATTAACCGATCAACAATTAGATTCGCTAACACTGGCAGAAGGGGCTATCAGCCTCAACCATGCCATTGATGCGTCGATCGACGCTCATCAAGTGAAGGCCTCTCTCGATCGTCTCGCGGATGAAGCGGAGCATCAGCTCGGCGCCGAGCCCGATATGGCGCTGCGTCTTGAGGGATTATGCCGTCTTTTTTATCACCAATGGCAGTTTAAAGGCGATATCGAACAGTACTTTTCTTCCGATAATGTCTTTTTGGATAAAGTCTTAGCGCGTAAAACCGGGATCCCCGCTTCACTGGGGGCAGTGTTTTTATACCTCTGTGAGCGCTTATCTTTACCCGTTCAACCCATCGCTTTTCCTAGTCAATTAGTGTTGAGAATTGATCAACTGGATAACGCTCCTGTGTTTATTAACCCCTTCAATGGCGAACGTGTGAGCCAACGTACTTTACGCGGCTGGTTAAAAGGGAGCCAAGGGCCGCTGGCGGAGCTTGAAGATTCACACTTATTGCCGAGCGACAATCCAACCATTATTGGTCGTTGGCTGACGGTGGCCAAAAGTGCTTTATTACGCGAAGAAAAGTACGCCCTGGCACTGCGTTGTAGTGAGCTTGCGTTGACCTTTAGCCCAGACGATCCTTACGAAATTCGTGATCGTGGCTATATTTTTCAGCAGTTGGATTGCGATCGCGTAGCGGCGACCGACTATGAATATTTTATTGAGCAGTGCCCGGACGATCCGGCCGCTGAGCTGTTAAAAATGCAAGTGAAAGCGCTTAACGAAGAGCAACCGACGTTACATTAATGCGTATTAACGCATGATAAAGGATACCCCTATGACGCAAAAAACCGTCCATATTGGCGATACACCTGTTGCGAATGATCGCCCGTTCACCTTGTTTGCTGGCATGAATGTGCTGGAGTCACGTGATTTAGCGATGCAAATTTGTGAGCATTACGTCAAAGTGACTGACAAACTTGGCATTCCTTACGTCTTTAAAGCGTCGTTTGATAAGGCGAATCGCTCCTCGGTGCACTCTTACCGTGGCCCAGGGATGGAAGAAGGGTTAAAGATTTTTGAAGAGCTCAAGCGCACCTTTGGCGTCAAAGTGATCACCGATATTCACGAGCAATACCAAGCCGCGCCCGTGGCGGAAGTCGCCGACGTGATTCAGTTACCGGCGTTTTTGGCTCGCCAGACCGATTTGGTCGAAACCATGGCCAAAACTGATGCGGTGATTAACGTGAAAAAGCCTCAATTTATGAGCCCGGGGCAAGTGGGCAACATTGTTGATAAATTTGCTGAGTGCGGCAACGAGAAGGTGATTTTGTGTGAGCGTGGTAGCTGCCATGGTTACGATAACCTGGTCGTTGATATGCTGGGGTTTGATGTGATGAAAAAAGCCTCAAACGGTAGCCCAATTATTTTTGATGTCACCCACGCGCTCCAGTGTCGCGATCCGCAAGGCGCCGCATCCGGTGGCCGACGTCAGCAAACCGTTGATTTAGCACGTGCAGGTTTAGGCACTAAAATTGCCGGCTTGTTTATCGAAGCGCACCCAGACCCAGACAATGCCCGTTGTGATGGCCCCTCAGCCCTGCCGCTGAATAAACTCGAGCCTTTCCTCGCGCAAATGAAAGCCCTGGATGATGTGATCAAAAGCTTTGCAGATATCGATATTCGCTAATCCGGCCTATCGATACCCATAAAAAGCTGCCCAACGTTGGCAGCTTTTTTTGTGCTCATTAGCAACAAACATGATTATGCAAAAGTAGGTGGCACTTAGTCAGAGAGCACAGTTAAAACCAGCCTTTGTGTCCATTCACATAGGTCGCGTCAAACTCTTTATCTGTTTTGATCAGATAAATGATGAATTCAACAAAAGCAATAATTCCGATGATAATGCTAGGGATGCCCAGCAAAATAAAACCAAACAGGAAGGCTAACAGCATGATAAGGCCTTCTTTGGTATAACCAAGATAGAATTTGTGTACGCCAAATGCTCCAAAGAAGAAGGCCAACAAGGCTGCTGGTATTTTCTTTGAGCTAGTAGCCGGCACCGCTTCACCGAACACAGCGGTCGCTTTCCCATCTGATAGTGCAAAATCAACATTCGTACCTACTTCTGGAAGGGTGCTTGATTTCCACTCATCCATGGTTAGGTTATATTCAATCCCGTCTTCACCCGTGATAAGACCCTCGCGCTTTGTATTATCAAAGCTCTTTATTACCCCTTTCATCTTGACCCCTTTTGTGCAAAAAAATAGATGAGATTTTTATCACACTTTTAATGGTTGTCCAGTAATTTATCTATTATGTTGAACTGGTTAGACGTTTTTTTTAGGGATCACGCCGTGCTGCATGTCTTCGCTTAAGCGTGTCACTAGATAATCAATCAAGGTTCGTAGCCGCTTTGGCATCAGTGTACGATTAGCATACACCAAGCTAATGGGGACAGTGGGCATTTGCCAGTCAGTGAATAATTGCATCAAGCTGCCTGATTCAAAGTGGGGACGACACAAAAACGTGGGTAAAACTGCAATGCCTAAACCATCAAGGCAGGCCTGTAACGAGGCAGTAATGGTGTTAACCCGCAGTCGATAGGGCAGATCGATGTTAAAAACGTCTCCTTCTTCGTCATGCAACTCCCAAGACAGCAGCTTGACTGCTTGGTTATACACTTTGACTTGGCGGTGTGGTGGACGAAGATCTGAGGGAGCCGTGACAGTGCCTGTTTCAGCCAAATAAGCCGGACTGGCTGCCACAACTCGAGTCGCATTGGTCAGTAGCCGAGAAACGAGGTTTGAGTCTTTGCGTGTCCCCACTTGCGCGTAGAGATCAATGCCTTCACCAATAATGTCGACTTCACGGTTACTCATCTCAAGGTGCACGCGAATATGCGGATGCAGCTTGATGAATTCGTTGATGTACGGCCCCAATACCTGATGGCCGAGCTCTACGGGCATCACCACATTCAAATCCCCTTGGATCAATTCTTGGTGAGCGGTGATTTCAACTTCCGCCTGCTCCATGATGTCTTTCGCCAACAGGCACGATTGGTAAAAGCGCTCGCCCTCCGCGGTCAGCTTTAAGCTGCGCGTGGAGCGCGTGATCAAACGCACACCTAGATTGCGCTCAAGATCAGAGACTTTTCGACTGACCGTCGATTTTGTCATTCCCAGTGCCTCAGCCGCTTGCGTGAAACTGCCTAATTCCACCACTTTCACCAAGATAGCGAGCGCATTGAAGTCCAACATCCTTCCTCTAATTAAGTTTATTTTTGCAACAGTGTTTTTGATTATAGCGCGATTATTAATTAATACGATTGGTTTACAATTCGAAACACTTTGCTTGGTATTGATTTAACTAACATTAGTGAGACCTCATGACAGCCTCAACCGCTTCGAAACGCATTAAAGCGCCGCTATTGGCGACCTTGATATTCCTCGTGATTGGTGTGCTTGGCGCCGGGTACTGGTGGATGGAGGGGCAGTACCATGTCTCGACCGATAACGCCTACCTAAAAGGGGATATCGTCACCATCAGTCCCAAAGTCGCTGGCTATATCGTTGCCCGATATGTCGACGATAACCAGTTTGTAAAAGCCGGGACCTTACTGGCCGAAATTGACGATCGCGATTATCGCACCGCGGTCTCACAAGCTAAAGCAGCACTCGCCTCGGCAAGCGCTAGTGTCGAGCATCTGCACGCACAACAAACCTTGCAGAACAGTAAGATCCGTCAAGCCGCGAGTCAGATGGCATCCGCGCAAGCCGAGTACGATCGTGCCAAGCAGCAAGTGGCCCGTACCCAGCGTTTAATCGCGCAACATTATTCCTCTGAAGATGAACTGGATGCCCAACTTGCGCAGCAAAAAGTACGACTCGCCCAGTTGGAACAAGCTAAAGCCGCGCATCATGCCGCCAGTGACCAATTAGCTGTATTAGCCAGTGAGCTGAAACAAGCCCAAGCTGCGATTGATGATGCCACCGCTAAGCTGACACAAGCGCAGCTTAACTTGGATGACACCCGCCTTTATGCGCCTGTTGATGGGGTGATTGGTAAACGGAGTTTGCGCGTTGGCATGCTGGTTCAGCCGGGTATGCCGTTAGTCAGCTTGGTGCCTCAAGGGAAGGTGTGGGTTGAAGCGAATTTTAAAGAAACACAGATCGCGCATATCCAGCCGGGGCAATCGGTGGATATTGAAGTGGACGCGTTTCCCGGACAAGCACTACATGGCGTGATCGATAGCTTCTCGCCAGCCACGGGCGCACAGTTTGCGCTGCTGCCCCCTGAAAATGCCACGGGGAACTTTACGAAAATTGTTCAGCGGGTGCCGATTAAAGTCCGGATCCCTGATCAGCCACTTAAAGCCAAGTTATTGCCAGGGTTATCCGTGATTGCAACGGTAGATACACGAGGCTGAAGATGACCGCGACTACGTTAACGGCCGATGCCTACAGCGAGCAGGTGCCGCTCAAAAACTGGATTGCTCTCTTGGGTGGGTTGATTGGGGCCTTTATGGCCATTCTCGACATTCAAATCACCAATGCATCGCTAAAAGATATTCAAGGGGCGCTGTCGGCGACCTTGGACGAAAGCTCGTGGATCTCGACGTCCTATCTGGTGGCAGAGATGATTGCGATCCCGCTCAGTGGTTGGTTGTCGCGGGCGCTGGGCGTACGGCGCTATCTGACATGGACTACTGCGGTGTTTACGCTTTCGTCTTTTTTATGCTCACTGTCTTGGAATATGAGCGCGATGATCGTGTTTCGAGCGATGCAAGGCTTTAGCGGTGGCGCGCTGATCCCATTGGCTTTCTCGCTGGTGGTGCAACTGTTACCCGCCAACAAACAGGCGATTGGTATGGCGATGTTCGGTGTCACGGCGACGTTTGCGCCTGCCATTGGACCGACCTTTGGTGGCTGGCTGACGGAAAATCTGTCGTGGCACTATATTTTCTACATCAATATTCCACCAGCAATGCTGGTGATAGCCATGATCCGCTACGGACTTGAGGATACGCCGTTATCATTGTCATTGCTGAAAAAGGCCGATTGGGTCGGAATTGCCACTATGGCGTTAGGGCTCGGCTGCTTAGAAGTGGTTCTTGAAGAGGGCAATCGTGAAGATTGGTTTGGCTCGTCATTTATTATCACGCTCAGTGCGATTTCCGTGGTGAACATTGTCTACTTTGTGATTAACGAGCTGCAGCACCCCCGTCCACTGGTGAACTTGCGGCTACTGAAAGACAAGCAATTTGCCTTATCCTGCTTTGCCTATTTAATTTTGGGTATGGCCTTACTGGGCTCGATTTACGTGTTGCCGTTGTATCTCACCCAGATCCAACACTACAACGCGATGCAAATTGGCCAAGTACTGATGTGGATGGGGTTGCCTCAGTTGTTCCTCTTTCCGCTCGTGCCTAAGTTAATGCGCGTGTTTCGCCCAACCCACATGGTGACATTTGGCTTTATAATGTTTGGGCTAAGTTGTTACGTCAACACACACATGACCGTCGATTTTGGTGGTCAGCAGCTGGTTTTATCCATGATCCTGCGTGCCATTGGTAGTCCATTTATTATGGTGCCTTTGTCGATAGTGGCACTGAAGCATATCCAGCGTGATGACACGCCAGATGCCTCCTCACTCACCAATGTGATGCGTAATTTGGGCGGTGCGTTTAGCATTGCCATGATAGCGACCTTGCTAGATAACCAAACACGCTTGCACTTGGCGAACATCAAAGCCACCTTGTCCACAGTGAGCGAGCAAGGTTGGCAGCGTTTGCACCAACAAACAGATTGGTTTATCGCCACAGGCAGTGATGCCACCACCGCGTTGCATCAAGCACAAGCCAGCGTGCTGAATGTGATGCAACGTGACGCCGCCATCATGGCGTACAACGATGCCTTTATGGTGATGACCGGCTTCTTAGCATTGGCAGCCGTGGTGATCCTCTCGCTCGAAGACTAACCCCCGCTCGATAGTCACAACGCAAAATGGGAGCGGTGTACCGCCGCTTCCTTCGCTATCCTTCCTGATAAGTCCAAGTAGCTCGACCGACAAACAGCGTTGTCCGATGTATTCGGCTATTGTCGCTGTCTTTTCGTCTGCCACAGTGTCACTTGTTTGGGTTCGCCTTGCTGGCAAGATCAGCTTTGGTTGCGAAACACTGTCTAGCAGTGAGTACGAGCCGTTAAGGTTTTTAGATGTTTAGACGTCTATTTGTTGACTGGACGGCTAGAGGGCTGTAATCTTGTTGACAGTTTTATAAGAGGTATAACAAAACTGCCATGACAACATCAGCAAACACCACACCGAAGCCTTCTGCGCTTGCACTGCTTCCCCTGATTTTATTTTTAATCCTTTTTATTGGATCGGGCGCGTATTTTACCTTAGAAGGTGTCGACTACGCCTTTTATCAATTGCCTGCACACGTCGCGATTTTACCCGCGGTAATCTTGGCCATTGGCCTAAGCCGCGAGCGCCTGAATACGGCCATTGAGCAGCTCATTCGTGGCATGGGACATGGTGATATTATTGCCATGTGTTTAATCTATTTGCTGGCTGGTGCGTTTTCTTCGGTGGCGGATGCAACCGGGGGCGTGGAAGCCACGGTCAATCTTGGGTTAGCGCTGATCCCCGAAAGCCTTATTCTGCCGGGCTTGTTTGTGATTGCGGCGTTTATTTCCACCGCAATGGGCACCTCGATGGGCACCATTGCCGCGCTTGCTCCTTTTGCATTGAACATGGCCACTGCAACCGGTCAATCGCCCGCTGTCATGGCAGGTGTATTGCTGAGCGGCGCGATGTTTGGCGATAACTTATCGTTTATCTCTGATACCACAATCGCGGCCACGCGCTCACAAGGCTGTAGCATGCGTGACAAGTTTAAAGAGAACGTTGGCATTGCCATTCCTGCTGCCATCGCTGCGATCATTCTGTTTGTATTTAATAATCAAAGTGCGCCAGTTGAAGCGCCTGAGAGCATTAACTACTTGGCGGTTATCCCTTACCTTTCGATCATCGTATTGGCACTGGCGGGACTAAATGTGTTTGTTGTCCTGACTTCAGGTATTTTGCTGGCGATGGGCGTGGGTCTGATGAGCACGCCTGACTTTACCTTGATGACGTTTAGCCAAGAGGTCAAAGACGGCTTTGCCAGCATGCAAGAAATCTTCGTACTCTCGTTAATGATTGGTGGTATTGCTGAATTGATGCGTTGCCAAGGTGGATTAAGCTTTTTGACCAACACAGTCAATAAAGTGATTGTCCGCTTTCAGAAAAACCAAGGTCAGCATCACTCTCGTGCGAGCGAGTTTGGCATCGCCTTGTTAGTGTCTTTCGCTAACTTATGTACGGCCAATAATACCGTGGCCATTGTTGTATCGGGCCAAGTGGCTAAAAATATAGCAACTGAGCATTCCGTACCGGCTAAGCGAAGTGCAAGCTTGTTGGATATCTTTTCATGTGTCGTGCAGGGCATGATTCCTTATGGCGCACAAATTCTGTTACTCGGTGCAAGCTTTGGGCTATCTCCTTTAGTGATTGTCAGCCATTCTTACTACTGTTTCTTTTTAGCCGCTTCTGCCTTAATTGCTGTCAGTAGTCGTCATTGGTGGCAAGCGCGCCGCGCGTAACCGTCACTTGATAAAACCACGGTGCTGGCTTTGCCTGTCTCATTAGATAAGCAAAGGCTGCACCGTTTTTTAATGGCTTAGAGTCTTGGCTCTAGAAATTTTGCCCCGATCACCAAAGTCAGTAATTTTGGATATCGTATAGTGATCATCGCAACAAAAATATGAAATGGCTCAGCGCTATAGCAACAATTCTTTTAGACTAGATAGCGTTTTCTAACCACCGACAATGATGTCGATGGTGGTTTATCCCTCGCTAAAAAGGTCTATGATCATGAAGGAACGTCTTTGTTTAAAGGCAGCGGTTAGTGCTGCGTTAATTGCATCATTGGCAGGGTGTGCCAACTCAGGCTCTGAGACACCAGAGCAAGGTTGGGCGCCAGATACCACTTATAAACTCACCATTCTTCATACCAACGACAATCACGGTCGTTTCTGGCACAACCGCTATGGCGAATACGGCATGGCCGCGCGCAAAACGCTGATCGATGAGCTGCGTACAGAAGCACAAGCAGAAGGCAGTGAAGTGCTACTGCTATCAGGCGGTGACATCAATACCGGTGTCCCAGAGTCTGATCTACTCCACGCGGAGCCGGATTTTAAAGGGATGACGCGCATCGGTTACGACGCCATGGCGATTGGTAACCACGAGTTTGATAACCCATTGAGCGTGCTCGAGCAGCAAATGCAGTGGACCGATTTTCCAATGCTGTCTGCCAACATTTACGATAAAGAAACGGGCGAGCGTAAATTTCAGGCCTACGAGATGTTTGAGCGCAATGGCTTAAAAATTGCGGTTGTCGGTCTGACCACAGAAGATACCGCGAAAATTGGTAACCCTGAGTACATTGGCTCGCTTGATTTCCGTGATCCGAAAGCAGAAGCGAAAAAAGTGATCGCCAAGCTCAAAGAAACCGAAAAGCCGGATATCATTATTGCGGCAACCCATATGGGCCACTATGCCGATGGCAAAAGCGGTGTAAACGCCCCGGGTGATGTTGCGTTGGCGCGCTATATGGATGATGGCGACCTTGACCTTATCATCGGCGGCCATTCACAAGAGCCGGTTTGTATGGAAGGACCGAACACGTATAACGAGAGTTTCGAGCCTGGTGATGCGTGTACCCCAGACCAGCAAAACGGCGCGTGGATCATGCAAGCCCATGAATGGGGTAAATATGTCGGTAAAGCCGAGTTTGAATTCCAGAATGGCGATTTAAATCTTGTCAGCTACGATCTTATTCCTGTGAACCTGAAAAAGAAAATCAAGGTTGATGGTGAGAGCCAGCGCGTCTTTATTCAAGATGAAATCGCAAAAGACCAAGCTTTGTATGACTTCTTGAAGCCATACCAAGACAAAGGCCAAGAGAAGCTCAACGTTAAGATTGCTGAGAGTAACGGCAAGCTAGAAGGCGATCGTGATGTGGTGCGCTTCCAGCAAACCAACCTAGGCCGCTTAATTGCTAAGTCGCATATGGAACGCGCTAACGCTGACTTTGCGGTGATGAATTCAGGCGGTGTGCGTGACTCTATTATCGCCGGTGATATCACTTACAAAGACGTGCTTAAAGTGCAGCCATTTGGCAACATGGTCACTTACACCGACATGAGCGGTAAAGAAGTGATGGATTACCTCAATGTGGTTGGCACCAAACCCGCAGACTCTGGCGCGTATGTCCAATTTGCCGGCGTTTCAATGGTGGTTGAAAACGGCAGCGTTCACGATGTGAAAATTGGCGGCGAACCGATTGATATGGAAAAAACCTATCGCTTTACCGTGCCAAGCTTTAATGCGGCCGGCGGTGACGGTTATCCAAAACTGACTAACCACCCAGGTAACGTCAACACAGGTTTTGTCGATGCGGAGGTGCTTAAAGACTACCTTGAAGCAAACAGCCCCATCGACGTCAACGATTATGCGCCACAAGGTGAGATTGTTTACAAATAAAACCGGATAAAATGGCGATAAAGATAAAGCGGCACCGATGCAGTGCCGCTTTTTTTATGTAATGATAATGCGGTGTTGGAGTAGTAGAGAAACATTATGACGCCAGCAATAAAATTGGCAGAAAAACAGGGAATTGCCTTCTCGGTTCATCAATATGAGCATGATCCAAATAATCCAAATTTTGGCGATGAAGCGGTTCAAGCGTTGGGGCAGGATCCGGCCCGAGTCTTTAAAACCTTATTGTTTTGTATCAATGGTGACAGTAAACAGCTGGCCGTTGCTATTGTGCCGGTAAAAGGAAGCTTAAACCTTAAAGCCGCCGCAAAAGCGGCGGGCGGGAAAAAAGCAACCATGGCCGACCCTCAGGTGGCACAACGCGCAACCGGATACCTTGTCGGTGGCATTAGTCCGCTCGGACAGAAAAAGCGTCTACCGACGTTTTTAGATGCCTCAGCAAAACAGTTTTCAACCCTGTGCGTTAGCGCGGGCCGTCGCGGTTTAGAAATTGAACTATCCCCGGACGATCTGATGACGTTAACCGCGGGGCAGTATGCCGCGATTGGCGAGTAAAAAAGAGGATAAACAAGCATGACATTGACCATTTGGGCATCGTTAGCCTTAGTTTGTATGCTGGGAGCGATGTCACCAGGGCCCAGCTTGGTGGTGATGGCAAAACATAGCCTCGCTAACAGCCGTCTACATGGCATTGTCGCCTCATGGGCCCATGCGTTTGGTGTTGGCCTGTATGCGTTAATTACCATGTTAGGGTTAGCGGTTATCTTTAAACAATCGCCTATCTTGTTCACGATTATCGCCTACGCAGGGGCAGCGTATCTCGGTTGGTTAGGGATCAAATCACTCCTGAGCAAAGGCGGCGTCGCGGCAAAGCTAGAGGCGGGCAAAACCGCAAGCCTTAGCGAAGCGGCGCGTGATGGCGCGATGATTTCCATGCTAAACCCTAAACTGGCGCTCTTTTTTATTGCCTTATTCAGTCAATTCGTCGCAGTAGGGTCTGACTTATTCAGTCGCAGTGTGATTGTGCTAACCCCGTTATTGATTGACGGGCTTTGGTATACATTGGTGGCATTTTTGCTCTCAAGCCCCACCATTGTTGACAAAATCCGTCATCGTGGCGCTTGGATTGACAAGCTGTCAGGGGTGGTTTTAATCGCGCTGGCAATACGCGTGGTATTTACGCTGCAGTAAAGCAATAAAGCAATAAAGCAATAAAGCAACAAAGCAATAAAGCAAAAAGACTGGCAACTCGCCAGTCTTTTTGTTGTTCAGGCACGGTGACTGAGATGTCGTTCGCGGGTTTCTAACTTTTTCTCTTGGCTCTTTTTGAGCATCACATACAGCGCACCCGAGCCGCCTTGATGCCGCAGAGCAGAATGAAAGCAGAGCACGTCAGAAATTTGTTGCAGCCACTGGCAGACATAGCTTTTCATCATTGCCGGTGGGTTGCTTCGTTCGCCTTTACCGTGAACGATAATCACGGTACGCACGTCCATTCGTTGGCACTGCTTTAGGAAGCGGAGAATTTCATCACGGGCTTTTTCCAACGACATCTTGTGCAGATCAAGCCGAGCATTAATGTCATATTTACCCAAGCGTAGCTTGCGAAAGACCCCGTCTTGCACGCCATCCCGCTTATAAGCCATGACATCGTCGGGTTTAACCATGGTGGCATAATCCAGTGATAGATACTCAGGATCACTGTGAGCTAACCTTTGCGCTGCGTACTGACGGGCAAGTTGCGCTTCAGTCGGCGAGTGTGGTCCGGCTTGGTCCTCAACCGTGTCTTGTTCGATTGGCGCCACGTCAGACATCATTTCTCGGAATAGCTCAAATTCGTTTTTATCACTCATCACTACAGGGCCATCTACGTCGTGGAGTCATTTGGGACAGTATAAACGAAAATAAAAAAAGAAACCTAGCGCCACACTCTGTGACCAACCGTGTAACACTAGGTTAAGCAAGTTTGCTTAAAGATAGGTAGGCAATAAAACAGGTTATTGAGGTTTAGATGTCATCACTTTGTAGACAAAATAGCCGCCAAAGAAACTGATCAGGGCAAATGTACAGATGATGACAATCATGGATGACAAGCCCACGGCGTTGCCGAAAAGTAGATCAAGCCAAAAGTCCATAGTCTGTACCCTCGTGTCCGTTAATGTAGGGTCAGAATGCCAATAGGAACTGTGTTGAATACTGATCAAGATCAATAGAAATGTCGAACAATTTATCAACACTTGTTAACCACGATGCGATCACAATTTGCTCGCAACTGATGCGACTTTCACCGTTTAACTGAGAGGGGAGAAAAAATACGTGATTAGGGCTTGAGGTTTCGTGATGCTTGAGTATGATAGTCGACCTCAGCACGGGGATGCACTTGATCGCATAGCTCTGTGCTTGACAAGACGAACATCAGTTCGTAAAACTTGTCATATGTCGGTGAATAGCGCAGTTTGGTAGCGCATCTGGTTTGGGACCAGAGGGTC
>NZ_JABWMG010000012.1:0-62001 GCF_013366455.1 Salinivibrio sp. EAGSL
TCTATTCTCAACGAGTGCCCACACAGATTGCATAGGTCAAATTGTTAAAGAGCGTCGCTCATCGTTGAGCGGGAGTGGCATAATACGCCACTTTGGCATTGAGTCAAGCATTTTGTTTTGCTTGTCTGTATTGCCGTTGTTAGCTCGGCTTGCCGTGCCAACGAGAGCGCATTATAGAGAGGTAATTTTTTGGCGCAAGGAGTTTTTGATAAAAACAGCACAAGCGATTAAAAACCAACCAAACGGGTGATAACTCACTCGTTTGCGGCGCTCATAGACGCTTATTACATACCTTGGTGTCGAAGCGTTGACCCTGTGAAGTAAAATCTCAGCGTCTGTGCCTTATTTCGGTTATCTTGCCAGCGAACTTCTAATACGAGTGTTTTCGCATAAACACCGCCATCATCGGTGAGCACATTTTTAATCTCAGTCACTGCCAGTTGGTAACCAGTATCTTCAGTATCTATCAAGCATCTTGCTAAACGGCTCAACTTCATGACTACAGTATGGCTTGCACTGCAGGGCGTATCCGTGTTCATTAAACGCCAATGCGCAAGTTGGTTACTAGCAACATGCATAGCCCCTTCTGCCAAGCGCGCATTGTGTTGCTTAGCTTGAATATCGACAGTGAGTGTATAAATACCTGCGCCCGTAACCGCTACTAACACTAACGCAATCAATATTTCGATAAAGGAAAAGCCTCGCGCTCGCAACATGCTACCCCTCCTCATAAGGCGGTTTGATGTCATGATAGCTATTACCGACTGGACGCCACTGCTTAAGACCTTTAAAACTCTGCTGTACCGTTTCATCACTGTAGGTTGGTTGAAATGAACCATACACCACGGAATGGCCATCCGGCACATCAGTAATAAATGCGCCTTTGGTGATGAAACTACCGTGAAACCAAAAAGGGACACGGCTTGCTTGATCAGGATTGGTGACTGTTGATGTGATCATTTCGCAAAGTTCTTGGATATTACTATCGTCGTGAGAGCAAGACATCCCGCCAGATTCGGAGGTGTGCATTCCCCATTGATTAGCAAACCCATAAACGGTAAGTGTTGGGTTGAATTGATAAATCACACCGTTAAATGTATCCATGCCGCCTCGTAATGCCAGAATGCCGTCTTGAACAACCAGGAGAATAGGTACATCGCTTTTTAACGCCACATTTTCCTCCCGACTCAAATCGCAAGGCCCCTCCACCCATACTTTAATATTCGCGCTCTCTGATGATGAACTGCTTAAAACCGCATTCAACAATGGCTCATAGCACTCAGAGGGATCGCCATAGGTACTAAAAACTGTGCCGCCTTGTCGCTCAAATTGCTCTCTGACTGTTTCCCACTGCGCGCGAGGGACACCAAAGTAATCGTTGAACAAGTCCATATTCTCAACGTTGGTTTGCACATCTTTTTTTAGTCGCGCGCCGGTTTCATCGCGACTATCTGCCACTGTGTAGTCGCTAACCTCCGTTTTATATTCGGGGGCGCACTCATCGCCATCATCTAAGAGAACGGTAAATCTGTTTTGACTTTTTTCCTCTTCATTCTTTGAGCTCTCTGAACTCTTTGACTGATTCTCACCGAGCGTGCGCGGACGAATCATGACATCGCCCCCCGCCATAATTGAATGGCATTCATATAAACCATCCTCTCGCTTTTTTCCTTTTACCGGTCGCCATGTATTGCCACCGTAAAACGCGGCGGATCCAGAAGTGACAAACGAACTCCTTCGCGCGCCGGTGGCTTTTGCCAGAGTCACCCCGACTTGTTGCTGTGCATGAGTCGCGTAAAGATGCCACATTCCGCGCTCACTGTTTTGCCATGGTGCCAACCATAATTGACTTTGCGCGACGTTTTGACAGGGAGAAAGTTGTTCTAGTGCTTTGGCGATATCATTGTTGGATAACTCAATGCCATCATGTTGAATTTTAGCCACCGCACAGTCGAGAGCGGCCCAAGCTTTGGAAAGTGATTGTTCGGTTTTAACTCTCGCTTGCGTCTGTTGGATATCATTAACCGCACGTCGACTGACTCCTAACACAATGAGAAGTGCAATCAGTGCAACACTCGCAACCACCGCAAGCGTTGCTATGCCTTGGTCGTACTTATGTTTTCTGGTGTATTTCATGGTGAAACAACCGTATTAGCTAAAACCAAGGTTCTCGACACTTGCTCACGTTCACTAGGTTGGCGTTTTAATGAGGCGGAAAGTTCGATAGTTAACGCAGTAATACGTCGCCCTGTCTCCGTCCGCGTCTCATCACGAGAAAAGGCTAAATGCGTGACCTTCAATGCTCGGGATGAAATATCTCGCCAGTACCCTGACTCACATGACCAATTTTTGGTGTCTTGGTGATTTTCATAAGCCTCTATCGCCTGTGATTCTGCATCGAAACGAAATCCTTTGGCATCGTCTTTATCAATAGTTTGCGTGGAGTGAGTACGCCCTTGTTGGTACGCAAATCGCAAACATTGCCCGCTAGGTTGCTCAGGCACGTCATCAATTAACACAATGTGCGCCTCATCTCCGCTTTTAAACACGTAAGGGGAAGTCCTGCCGCATTGATAACAGAGGGCTGCACGGCGAATATCCGCCTCCATAAAGGAAAGAAGGCGACTCATTTCTAAAGACAAAAACGTTTTATTATCCAGACGCGTTTGTGTCGCCGTCGCTGTTGTCATCACCGCCAGTGCCGCGATGGTAACTATCATACTCACCGTCAGCCCCACTAAAAGTTCAACCAATGAATGGCCTTTACAGTTAGCTGCACGCACTGGCTACCTCCCGCCACGGACAAACATCAAAGCCAAGGTACTGGCGGACGGTGACAATGTAATCCGGTGTGCTGGCAAGATCGCGGCTTAGACCAAGCGTGAGATTATGACTGGGTCGCTGTGTGCGAAAATCGATAGTAAATAGATCCCCGTCAGGCAATAACACCCACTCCTCACTCACTTTCTTTTTTAATTGAATTGTTTTAGGTAGCCTGACCATAGCTGATGCGGTTTGTTGACACGATATTTTAGCCATCGCGCCCGTTCTACTCACACTGTTCGCTTTTTCGTTGACCGGTTGAGCAATAATGCATTGCGTATTTTCGTCTTGATGCAAAATAAGACGATATGCTTGGCTCTGATTGATCGCACGACTTTGAGTCAGTTGGAATAAGCTTGCCAGCTCTGCACTGCGACTGGCCATCACGGCCACTTGGCGTGAATAGGTAAAGCTAGGAAATGCGATGGCACAAATAACCGCTAACACACTCAATACAATCAATAATTCAATCAATGTTACGCCATGTTGCTGTAGCCTACTTGGCGTGAATTGGGCACGGTGAAAACGCATACTGCCTCCCAAGATCGCCGCCTGCCGATTGAGCGCAGACTACCACTCTCATAAGCTCTGTATGCGTTTGGTGATTGAGTCTTCGAGGGGCACGTAGAAATGCGTTTATATTTTTGTCGCTATTTACAACATGGCGTGACACTGATCGAAATGATGCTTGTACTGGCCATCATCGCAACACTTGTAGGGATTGCCATCCCCAGCTATGCCGAGCACCAACAACGACAGACGCGGCAAGCGGCGACTCGACATTTAATTCAGTTACAAGCGTGGGTAGAGCAGCAATTTACGATGGCTGAGCAATATCCGTCGGTATCAGATGTCGCTAAGTTAGAAGAGGTGCTATGTGCGGATTGTCAGCTCTCACCGGATTACCGGTTCGAAATCCAAGGTGGGAAGGCAGCCTATAAGATCCTTGCTCACCCTCGAACAAGTTCCCCCCAAATCGATGACGCATGTGCTACCTTGGTGCTCCATGCGAACGGACTGATAACGTCGACCTCATCAAATGCATCTTGTCCTTTACCGCATGTTCGATCAACAAATACGTTTTCGTCAGGTATAAAAAAAGCCAGCACAAAGCTGGCCTTTCTATGATGACTGAGGATTCAATACTGGCTACCCCGTATGCACGAGGCCCAGTTGCTTATCCGGTTAAATCATCAAAAAACTTTTTGACACCGTCAAAGAAGCCCTCTGATTTTGGCTTGTGTTTTTTCGCTTCAGTGCCACTAAAAGACTCTTCTAGCTCTTGTAGAAGCTCTTTTTGACGGCTGCTTAAGTTCACTGGCGTTTCGACAACCATCTTACAGATCAGGTCACCCATACCGCCGCCACGAACAGACTGCACCCCTTTACCGCGCATACGGAACATGCGTCCTGTTTGCGTTTCTGCTGGCACTTTTAAGCTTACACGGCCATCAAGGGTAGGCACTTCAACCTCGCCACCTAGCGCGGCCATGGTGAAACTCACCGGTACTTCACAATATAGATTGTTGCCATCTCGGGTGAAAATGTGGTGTTCACGAACGTGTACTTGAACGTATAAGTCGCCCGCTGGCGCACCATTTTCTCCCGCTTCACCTTCACTTGATAAGCGAATACGATCGCCTGTATCAACCCCTGCTGGGATTTTCACATTCAAGTGCTTGGTCTCTTTGACGCGACCTTGACCGTGGCAGCTATTACAAGGGTCTTTGATAATGGTACCGCTGCCGTGACACGTTGGGCAGGCCTGCTGAACCGCAAAGAAACCTTGGCGCATTTGTACTTGGCCAATACCGTTACAGGTCCCACAGGTTTGCTTCTTAGTCCCCGGTTTCGCACCACTACCATCACACGTCGAACAGCCGACATAGGTGGGCACTTCGATCTCTTTGCTGACGCCACGGACCGCTTCTTCAAGCGTTAGCTCCATGTTGTAGCGTAAATCGGCACCACGTTGTGCGCGTTGCTGACCACCGCGACGACCTCCGCCGAATATATCGCCGAATACGTCACCAAAAATATCGCTAAAGTCAGCACCACCGCCGCCAAAGCCGCCACCGCCGAAGCCGCCGCCTCCCATGCCACCTTGTTCAAAGGCTGCATGACCATATTGGTCGTAGGCTGCACGTTTTTGCGGATCGGTCAGTATTTCGTATGCCAACTTCACTTCTTTAAATTTTTCGTCGGCATCATCGCCTTTATTGCGGTCTGGGTGATACTTCATCGCCAGCCGCTTATAGGCCTTTTTAATATCGCGCTCGCTTGCATCGCGGCTTAAGCCGAGCACTTCATATAAATCTCTTTTAGACATGGTCTGACTGCACCTGTTTACGTCAACAAAACAAAGACGTTCAAATCACTGTTTGATAAAACGACGGGCGAAGGAGATCGCTCCCCTACGCCCGTGCTTATTAACGACAGTGCTTTCGCTTATTTCTTGTCGTCGTCTTTAACTTCTTCGAACTCAGCATCAACAACGTCGTCGTCTTGTTTTGCTGAATCGGCACCGGCGTCTTGCTGCGCCTGCTCATTTTGAGCTTGCTGCTGGGCAATTTCCATCAGTTTTGATGAAGCCGCAACCAGTGCTTGAACCTTCGCATCGATGTCTTCTTTATCTTCACCGTTGCGTGCGGTTTCCAGCTCAGAGATAGCTGTTTCGATCTTCTCTTTGTCTTCAGCAGGCAATTTGTCACCCGCTTCGTCCATTTGCTTGCGTGTACCATGAATGAGCTGATCAGCTTGGTTACGGGCAGTGACTAACTCTTCGAACTTTTTGTCCGCTTCTTTGTTAGCTTCTGCTTCTTGTACCATTTTCTCAACGTCTTCATCGCTTAGGCCACCAGAGGCTTGGATGGTGATCTTCTGCTCTTGACCGGTTTGCTTATCAGCCGCAGACACGTTCAAAATACCATCCGCGTTCAAGTCGAAAGTCACTTCAATTTGCGGCGTGCCACGTGGCGCTGGCTGAATACCTTCTAGGTTAAACTGACCCAGTGATTTGTTGTGCATGGCTTGCTTACGCTCACCTTGGATCACATGAATCGTTACCGCGCTTTGGTTGTCTTCAGCGGTTGAGAACACTTGATTCGCCTTAGTTGGAATCGTCGTGTTTTTCTCAATCAGCTTGGTCATCACACCGCCCATGGTTTCGATACCTAGCGATAGTGGCGTAACGTCAAGCAGTAGTACGTCTTTAACATCGCCAGACAGTACACCACCCTGTGCAGCCGCGCCCATTGCAACGGCTTCATCCGGGTTCACGTCCTTACGTGCATCCTTACCGAAGTACTCTGCAACTTTTGACTGAACCATCGGCATGCGGGTTTGACCACCGACCAAGATAACATCCGTGATTTCATCAACAGACAGCTCGGCGTCAGCCAGGGCCACTTTCATTGGTTCGAGTGAACGCTGAACCAGATCTTCAACCAGTGATTCCAGCTTGGCACGAGTAATCTTGATGTTCATGTGCTTAGGACCGGTTGCGTCCGCAGTCACATAAGGCAAGTTCACGTCTGTTTGCTGCGCAGAAGACAGTTCAATCTTCGCTTTCTCAGCCGCTTCTTTGACACGCTGCATCGCGAGCGGGTCTTGACGCAGATCGATGCCTTGCTCTTTCTTAAATTCGTCGACCAAGTAGGTGATCAAACGGTTATCGAAGTCTTCACCACCCAAGTGGGTGTCACCGTTGGTTGCCAGTACTTCGAAGGTTTGCTCACCATCGACTTCATCAATTTCGATGATAGAGATATCGAACGTACCACCACCCAGGTCATAAACCGCGATGGTGCGATCGCCACCTTTCTTATCAAGGCCATAAGCCAATGCTGCCGCTGTAGGCTCGTTGATAATACGTTTAACTTCTAGTCCCGCAATACGACCAGCATCCTTAGTCGCTTGACGCTGAGAGTCATTAAAGTAAGCAGGAACAGTGATTACCGCGCCAGTCACTTCTTCGCCGAGGAAGTCTTCAGCGGTTTTCTTCATTTTCTTCAACACTTCAGCTGACACTTGTGGCGCGGCCATTTTTTGGCCTTTCGCTTCAACCCAAGCATCACCGTTATCTGCCTTCACAATTTTGAAAGGCATGATACTGATGTCACGCTGTACTTCTTCATCTTCGAAGCGGCGACCGATCAGACGCTTAATCGCGTATAGGGTGTTTTCTGGGTTTGTCACTGCCTGGCGCTTCGCAGGCTGGCCGACAAGTGTTTCACCATCTTGTGTGTAAGCGATAACGGATGGCGTTGTACGATCACCTTCAGCGTTTTCAATTACGCGCGTTTTTTCACCGTCTAGCACGGCGACACATGAGTTGGTTGTACCCAAGTCAATACCAATGATTTTACCCATCTGGTGCTCTCCGAAATTCGTTCTGTGGCTGTAGTTCGTTACCCTTTATGTGGGGGTAACTGTGAGAGGTTCAACCCCCTCACCGCAAATTTTTATTTGTTGCTGCCGTTTAAATAAGGGCAGCACGACACTTTTCAAGGGCTAGCAGCAAAAAAATCCGTGTTCGTCACTCACGTATCACAAGCGGAGTAACAAATTAACTATTGATGCTATGCCCTTATTAAAATCACGCTTTTTCGTCGACGTTGCCTTGTGCGGCTTTCGATACCATCACCATCGCTGGACGTACCACGCGACCATTTAACTCATAGCCTTTTTGCATCACCATCATCACGGTGTTTGGCTCATGTTCAGTACTTTCCTGGATCGTCATCGCTTGGTGAAGCTCAGGGTTAAAAGGTTGTCCTTGTGGGTCAATCGCTTTCAAACCAAACTTATCAATGGTATCCATCATGGTTTTTAGCGTCAGCTCTACCCCTTCAACCATGGGCTTGATCGATTCATCTTCCTTATCCGCCATCTCGACAGCACGCTCAAGGTTGTCGATAACGGGCAGCAACTCACTGGCAAACTTCTCCAGTGCAAACTTTCGCGCTTTCTCTACTTCTTGCTCTGAGCGACGACGCATATTATCTACGTCAGCACGGGCACGAAGCACACTGTCTTGTTGCTCTTGCACTTTGGCTTCACTGGCTTCAAGTGCTGCTTCTAACTCTGTAATGCGTGCAATCATGGCTTCGGTTTCCTCTTGCTCAATGTCTGCACTACCGCTTGCCTGTTGCTCAACCGTCTGCTCTGCATCTTTGCCTTCAGCAGCTTGCGCATCTTTCATCGCTTCTTGCTCTTGCTTAACTTTCTGTTCTTCGCTCATGATCACTCCGACACAAATGGCATTGCCCAGCGCGCACTGGGACTGTTTAACTTGATTGTGGAAGTATTATGGGGATGAATCTTTATGATTCAACCGCCCACATAACGCAAATCACGACAATCCTTTTTTTACCGCGTTATACTGGGCACAAATAACGATGGGATCCTGATTATGTCGACACCATTCCAGCGCATTGCCTTAATTGGTAAACCTCGCAACCCAGACGCAGTGAATACACACATCGGCCTTTATCATTGGCTCATCGAGCGCGGTTACGAGGTGTGCATTGATACACGCTTGAGTACCAATTTAGGGCTACCCGACGCGCACTATCTGGATTTGGTTAATATTGGTCAGCACGCTGATCTCGCGATTGTTATCGGTGGCGACGGTAATATGCTCGGCGCCGCCCGCGTACTGTCACGAAGCGATATAAAAGTGATTGGTGTAAACCGCGGTAATTTAGGCTTTTTGACTGACCTGGATCCCGATGCCTTTGAAAATGCCCTAGACGCCGTTTTAAGTGGCGACTACATGGAAGAAGACCGCTTTTTGCTTGAGACAGAGATCCATCGTCACGATCAGGTTAAAAGTCATAATGCTTCGCTCAACGAGGCCGTTTTACACCCAGGACAAGTGGCTCACATGATTGAGTTTGAAGTCTATATTAACGAGCATTTCGCCTTTTCGCAGCGCTCAGATGGGATCATTATTTCAACGCCGACGGGATCAACAGCCTATAGCTTATCAGGTGGCGGCCCCATCTTATCCCCCAGCCTCAACGCTATTTCTTTAGTCCCTATGTTCCCCCATACCCTATCAAGCCGGCCTTTAGTGGTAGATGGTAATCGCCGGATAAAATTATTAGTGTCTCCCGATAACCGCGGCACACTGGAAGTCAGTTGTGATGGGCAAGTTTCTTTGCCAGTGAATCCGGGCGATGAGGTCCATATTTACAAAAGCCCCGCCACACTCAAACTCATTCACCCCAAAGACTATAATTATTACAATACGTTACGTAAAAAGCTGGGTTGGTCTTCAAAGCTGTTCTGACGCGGCTGTTTTTTCATATCAACGTTATTTTCCTTCTTCCTGTTGGTATGCAAAACAGGCCAGCCACTTTTTGTCCATTTTTTGTGCGCCTCATCCCATTCACAATAATTCTCACTGAACAGTATTCACTGGATGAAAAAACAGTATATACTGTATCTATACACAGTTGTTGATAGATACAGGTGTTTTCCTATGTTAGCCGATATAACCATTCAAAACTTTGCCATCGTTAAATCCTTGGAGTTGGAGTTTAGTAAAGGCATGACGGCGATAACCGGTGAGACCGGGGCAGGTAAATCTATTTCTATTGATGCGCTAGGCTTATGCTTAGGTGACCGCGCCGATGCCAATATGGTGCGCCCAGGGGAAAAGCGCGCTGAAATATCGACCAGCTTCACCTTGGAACAAAACAGTGCGGCGCGACGCTGGTTACAAGATAACGAATTAGAAGACGGTGACGATTGTATTTTAAGACGCGTAATCACTAAAGAAGGGCGGTCACGCGCTTATATCAATGGCAATCCGGTTCCTGCTTCTCAGCAAAAAGCACTTGGGCAACTTTTGATCAACATTCACGGTCAACATGCACATCAACAACTGTTACGCCCTGAGCACCAAATTACGTTGCTTGACCAATATGCGGGTCATCAATCGTTGATCGATAAAATGGCAACGCGCTATCAACGTTGGCGTCGCACAAAAAATGAGCTAAAAGCACTGATAAAGAAAAAGGACGATATTGAGGCGCAACAACAGCTGCTTGAGTATCAAGTGGGCGAACTCAATGAACTTGCGCTTGGTGAAGACGAATACCAGCAAATTGAAGAAGAGCATAAACGCTTATCCAACAGTGGTGATATCGCGATGACAAGCCAAGCAGTGGTTGATCTGCTCTGCGATGGCGAAGAAAGCAATACACTTGGCCTGCTAACTGCTGCGCAACAACGTTTGAATGAATTAGCGACACTAGACAACCACTTCTCTCCGCTGGCTGAAATGCTCGAAGAAGCTAGAATTCAAACTCAAGAAACCAGTCAGGAGATCGCCCGTTATCTTGATCAACTCGACATGGATCCGCAGCGTTTACAATATTTAGATCAACGCATGGCTACCATTATGAGTTTGTCACGCAAACACCATGTTCAACCAGAGGTGCTGTATAGCACACATCAACAGTTGATAACGGAGCTAGAAAAACTCGCGCACAATGATGAGGCCATTGAGCAGCTTCAAGCCGAAGTCGACAAGCAATTCGCAGACTGTTTAGACACAGCAGAAAAGCTCAGTAAAAGCCGTCGTCGTTATGCCAAAGAGCTCAATAAACTCATTACCCAAAGCATGCATCAGCTCAGCATGGAACACGGCAGTTTTGAAATCCAAGTCGAAAATAAAGCAGAGACCCACCTAAGTCCTCTAGGCGGCGATGCGGTCGCATTTTTGGTCTCAACCAACCCCGGCCAGCCTTTACAACCACTCGCAAAGGTCGCATCAGGTGGTGAGCTATCGCGGATCTCCCTCGCTATTCAAGTGATTACAGCACAAAAAGTGGAAACACCTAGCCTTATCTTTGACGAGGTTGATGTCGGTATTAGCGGGCCAACCGCCGCCATTGTGGGTCAATTATTACGTCAGCTTGGCGAATCGACCCAAGTTATGTGTGTCACCCATTTGCCACAAGTTGCCGGCTGTGGTCATCAACAAATGTTTGTCGCCAAAGAGACTGACCAAGGCACGACGACCACTCGCATGTACCCACTCGATTACCAGGCCCGTATTAATGAGCTGGCCCGTTTGCTTGGTGGCAGTGAAATTACCGAGCGTACTTTAGCAAATGCCGAAGATCTGCTCATTGCCGCTTAAAAAAACACGGCATTGATCACATGCTTGCTCGAGGGAAGTGTGCAACGTTCACTTTCCTCGGTTATTTCTTTTCCCATTGCGAACTTTTTCACGTTATGACCCTCCAAACGCTAGTCGTTGGCAGGTTTTTTACATATATTCTCTGCTTGTTTATACTCGACGCGCTATGCACCGCAGGCACCGCTTGCAAAACGTACTGAGTGACGTGATTTGCCCTCAACGAGACAGTGAAGATATTAACTATGGGTTGGAAAAAAGCCGCCGTTGCCTCTCTAATGGCGATTGCCATTATGGGTTGCTCTTATGCCGAAAAACTGGTTTATCGTGTAGATATCAATCAAGGCAACTATATTGAAGAAAAGGCCGTAGACTCATTGAAGTTTGGCATGACGAAAGAGCAGGTCAAATTCCTTCTCGGCCCACCGATGTTGGTTGAGTCTGGCTACCCAAACACTTGGTACTTCGTACAGTGGCAACAGCCGGGCCACCAAGATCCAACGCAAAAAGATTTAGTGCTCTCGTTTGATGATAATAATCAATTAGTCAGCATGAGTGGTGACTATGAGCCGGGCGACCAGTTTTTTGAGGCTGTGCAATAAGCAGTGACAGCCATTGGCTCGTTAAAAGGCGCCGGATATCGGCGCCTTTACTGTGATTATTTATCGCTTGAGCAAGGCCAAGCATCGGTGTTCGACGGTTAGCGCTTACGCTTGGTATCAACCCGTCCACCTGTCACAGGATCGGCCTTGCCCTCTTGCTTCGCTCGTTCAGCTCGACGGCGGCGAATTTCCTTCGGATCAGCTTGGAGTGGCCGATAGATCTCAATCCGATCACCCTCTCTTACTTGCGCGTCAAGCTTCACCGGTCGGCTAAAAATACCCACTTTGTTGGTGGACAAATCAATGTCAGGGTACGCGCTCAAGATACCCGACTGGCGGATAATCTCTTCAACACTTGTATCAGCCTTAACGACACAATTAAAGATGCGTTGCTCATTCGGTAGCGGATACACCACTTCCACATGCACCAGAGTCTCTTCACTCATAAATCGCTTTCGCTCGCTCTGTAAACGCTTTTACCATACTGCTGGTTAACTCACTAAAAATGCGCCCAAACGCTGCTTCCACCAGACGGTTAGTGAATTCAAACTCAAGGTTTAACTCTATCTTACACGCATCACTCGACAACGGCGTAAATTGCCACCCCCCACTTAAACGCTTAAACGGACCGTCAACTAAGGTCATATCAATACGCGCATTGTCGGTTAAGTAATTTTTTGTTGTAAACGTCTTCTTTATGCCCGCTTTGGCCACGTCCAGTGAAGCGACCATGGTTGAGTCTGTGTGCTCTATCAATCGAGTGCTCACACATCCGGGCAAAAACTCGGGGTACGCTTCAACATCGTTCACCAAGGCAAACATTTGCTCAGCACTGAACGGCACTAAAGCCGAGCGGATGATTTGCGGCATAGGGACTCCTTAAAGTTAACCGCGAGATAATACCACTGAGGTCGCCTTTCACCAATGTTAGCGGCTAGCATATCTAAGAAAGTCATGCGGTTTGTCTAACAGCATGCGATAATCCTTTCATTCTTCGACACATCGCCTTTATAATGCGTGGACTATGGCTAAGAAAAACGCAAAGAACAAAGCAAATAGCAACACCATTGCGCTGAATAAAAAAGCACGCTTTGAGTACTTTATTGAAGATGACTTCGAAGCGGGGCTAGAGCTGCAAGGTTGGGAAGTGAAAGCACTTCGATCGGGCAAAGCCAATATCAGCGAAAGCTATGTGTTGCTCAAAGACGGGGAAGCCTTTTTGTTCGGGGCAACGATCACCCCGCTGAATGTCGCCTCCACGCATGTGGTCGCTGATCCACAGCGCACCCGTAAGCTCTTGCTCAAACGGCGGGAGCTTGATACCTTACTGGGTAAGGTTAATCGAGACGGTTTCACCGTGGTGGCATTGTCTTTATACTGGAAAAAATCATTTGCTAAGCTCAAAATAGGCTTAGCGAAAGGTAAAAAATTACACGATAAACGTGATACCGCGAAAGACAGAGACTGGCAGCGTCAAAAATCCAGGATCATGAAACACTCAGCGCGGTAATCGTTGACGCGGCAGATCAATGTGTTAGACTCTGCCGCAACACTCTGGGGCTGATTCAGGATTCGACAGGATTGAGAAGGCCCGTGGAGCATGCCGAGGGGCGGTTGGCCTCGTAAAAAGCCGCAAAAAAATAGTCGCAAACGACGAAAACTACGCACTAGCAGCTTAATAACCTGCTGAGTGCCTATCCTCTCTAGCCTTCGCCTGTAGGACGGGGAATCAGGATAGTCAAAACCAAACAGGATCGCGTGGAAGCTTTGACCCAAGAGCTGAAGCGTTAAACATAAGTTGGGTATGTCTTTGTGTGGCGTGTTTGTCCGCAGCACTCTGACGAGACTAAAGACAAACTAAGCATGTAGCGCCATCGGTTAGACTGATTCTGGACGCGGGTTCAACTCCCGCCAGCTCCACCAATCGATTGGAAAAGACGCCTTAGGGCGTCTTTTTTATTGCCTAAAAACTCGTCCCTAAACAAATAACCCTTTGCCTTCTCAGAAACTGTGCTACTGTTTAGTTCTCTCCTACAGCTTAGTAGGAGCTCTTTTCTTTACTGGGCGAAAGACTCGGCAATCCTTAGCGGCCCTTCTAAGCCTAACCAGGCTTCAATAATGTCCGTATCACCAAAATCAGCACACACTCCAACTCGATTAGTAGCAGGTAAAACGTCGCACGAAGACGTCGATTTAGCATCACCAACGACTCGATTCGATAACCAAGAAACATTACTCGAGAGCCAAGAGAGGTTAATCGAGAGCCAAGGGGCATTAACCCCGACGGCAATTGTTTATTGTGAAGGTCATTTTGGTAAAATTGATGGGAAAACTGCCAATGGTCTTGTCCGACACTCTCAAAAATATCGTATTCTCTCCGTTATAGACAGCTCCCTTGCAAACAAAGACGCGGGCGACGTTCTCGACAAAACCAAAAATAACATCCCTATTTTCGCCGACCTCGAAGAGGCTTTACATCATGAGTCTACACGACCAGATTATTTTATTTTTGGTGTCGCGCCGTCCACAGGCTTACTGTCTGATTTAGATAAAAATGTCATCCTCGACGCCATGTCAAAACGGCTCAATATCGTTAATGGTTTACATGAGTTTCTCAATGACGATGCCATTTTTGTTGATGCGAGCAAGAAGAACAACGTCCACATACTGGATATTCGCAAACCAAAGAAAAAAGAGGCGTTAAAAACATTTACTGGGCAAGTCCATAGTGTGACCTGTCCCATTGTCGCTATTTTGGGAACAGATTGTGCGCTCGGGAAACGGACCACTACGACAATATTGGCTCAAGCGCTCAGAAAGCTAGGGTTAAACGTCGTCATGATCGCCACCGGACAAACCGGTATTATTCAGGGTGAACGTTATTGTGTGGCACTCGATGCTGTTCCTTCTCAATTTTGTGCTGGCGAATTAGAGGCCGTGATCGTCGATGCCTACACCCAAGAAAACCCAGATATTATTTTAGTGGAAGGCCAAGGTGCTCTGAGTCATCCAGCCTTTTCCACGAGCTCATTCATACTGCGAGGAAGTTGCCCGACCGCAGTTATCTTACAGCATGCACCGAAACGCCTGTATCGTGTCGATTTTCCCAACATGGCGATACCGACGCTCGCAAGCGAAATTAACCTGATCGAAACATTTGCCAATACGCATGTCATTGGGATCACTCTCAACCACGAGGGGATGTCGATGGGAGAGACTTTATCTTATATCAATGCGTATACACATGAACTTAAACTCCCGGTCACCGATCCCTTATCGCAACCGAAAGAGCAATTAGTACAGATCCTACTTTCAGCGTTCCCACTGCTAGAAGATAAAATTGAAGCAAAGCAGTGAGCTACCCAAAAATAGAACTCGATTGCGCTAAAATATCCCTCAACACCCAACGGCTGATTGAACAACTGACTTTAAAAGGCGTGACTGTCACTCCCGTGACCAAAAGCTGTTTGGGCCACCCTATCATTGCCAATACGCTCATTAATGCCGGCGCAACGATGCTCGCTGACTCAAGAGTAGATAATATAAAACGGATGAGAGAGGCAGGTGTCACGGTACCCACTCTATTAATACGTTCCCCGATGCTAAGCCAAATAGAGCGCGTCGTCATTGACTGCGATATCAGTCTGAATACTGAAATTGCCGTGATCCAAAAACTCTCTGACGCCGCTGGGCGATGTAATCGTATTCACCAGATCATCATTATGGTTGAGCTGGGAGATTTAAGAGAAGGTGTCATGCCCGACAACCTTATTAATCTGATCAACGATGTCATTAAACTGCCCAACATTACACTCAAAGGCATAGGTACGAATTTAACCTGCCGCTACGGTGTTGAGCCAGACGATATCAATATGCAGCTTTTATCGGATCTTGCTGAACACATCGAGACGACGTTTTCGATAAAGCTAGACATCATTTCGGGCGGTAACTCGGGCTCGATCAATTGGGTACTCGCCCATCAAGGCCAAACCCGTATTAACCATTTACGGCTTGGCGAAGCAATATTTTTAGGCCTAGTCCCAAAAAATCAGCCACAAATATCGGGCTTATCATCCACAGCGATCACATTAACAGCCGAGGTCATAGAGTCGAGCCAAAAACCCTCATATCCATGGGGAAAACGAGGCGTTAATGCCTTTGGTGAAACCATCAGCCTACAAAATAGAGGTCAGGTCAACCAGGCCATTCTTGCCTTAGGCCGACAGGATGTATGTATTGACGGATTACATCCTCCCAGCGGCATGACAATCGTTTCATCATGCAGTGATCATTTAATGGTTGAGACACCAGAAAAAATGCTAGCGGTCGGTGAAACCGTCACATTTGGGTTGGACTATAGTGCTTTTCTTTCAGCCATGACGTCCGAGTTTGTCGATAAAGTTTATCGATAGCCAATCATACGACAGTCTATCAACTTATAAGACCCTCAGAAAAAAATGATTAATTATGCCAATAATTGTGTATTTAATCGTTATAAGCAAATTTAAAGTTAAAAAATATGCATAAAAAACCGCGCCATATCCCTCTATCACTGTTAAACCTCCTATTTATCGAGTAATCGATTACTAAATATTTTATTACATAGCGAATACTACTCTTTTTTCATCTTTATTTAGCCATTTATTCGACCTGAACAAAGGCTGAATGGTCATTGACTCGAATGAACATATATAAAATAGAGCAAAAAGCCTAATTGATTGTTAACTCAATACTAACACTATTGTCATGGAACTGACGCATTGCTAGCATAAATCCACATTCGCACCTCAGCTACCACCGCATTTCTTGTGGCGCTAAAAGGTTGTGAATGCCAAGGAATAGGCTGTCGCCCGGTATTGAAAAATATGGACAGATACCGTCACCAGAAAGTAATAGCCAAAAAATTAGCACTTACTTTTGGTGAATAATGATAAAGCGGCAGTGCTCGGTAACATATTAAAGAAGGGATACTTTAAAGTGAGCAATACAAGCCAAAAAACAGCGCTCGCCGCTGCCATCGCTCTTGCTAGCACAACAAGCTTTGCCGGTGAATTAGGTTCACTGACCAGTGAAGTCAAAGTCAACGACTATGAAAAAGGCCTGACAAAAACAGAAGTCACGATAGGTAAGGGTTCTTACAAATTAAGCGATGATGTCAACTTTCTTTTTGATGTCGATAAAGATTTTATTGATAGTGAGGGAGCGGCGAGAAAAGAAGGGTGGGACACCCAGTTTGGTTTAGCCCAAGGCATAGGTACTATAGGGGATTTTAATACAACCATGTATTATTTATTCCGCTATGATGCCTCATGGAAAGCTAGCGATGAGTCCGATAGTTCGGATACAAAGCAGTACATCATTGCCCCATACTTGAGTAAAGACATCTCCCTTGGTGGCAAAGATTTCTCCTTTGGTATCGAGCTGTGGGCACAATTGGGTAACGACAATGATGAGAGCCTAAAAAATATTAGTGGTGTGGAAACTAACTTCTATCTGTCAGGTGCTCTATCTGAAAACTGGAATCTAGAACTGGCTTGGTATAACTTCGATTACTATGATACGGATGAAGAAGAATACGATTACCAAATTGGTACTGAGAACTATTTAACTTATTCACTCCCGCTCGTCTCAGGTTTCTCATTTAATATTGAGAATTATGTAGAGGCTTACCACACACCAGATTCAGACACCACAATAGCCTATGCACATATCCAGCCTGAAATTGAGTTTAAAAAAGAAGTTAACGAAAACTTCTCTTGGCACGCAGGTGTTTCTTACGAAGCATTTAACTGGGAATTCAAAGATGCTAAAGGAAATAAAGATGATAAAGACATCTTTGACAATAACGAGTTCCAAGCATACCTAGGTTTTACTATTCAATAATCGCACTACACTGCAGGCAAATTCACTGCCTTTTGCCTGCAGTGTTTAAACGGTAGCAAGATTAACTCACACGCTTTTGCCATTTATCGACAACCGTGGCGCCAATCAGATCACCTTGCACGTTGACTGCGGTACGGAACGTATCAAGCGGGCGCTCAATGATCAGCAAGATAGCGATGGCTTCAAGTGGGATCCCCGCTGCCAGCAGCACCAACTGCATCCCAGACATCGAGCCCGATGGCATCCCTGGCGCGCCACCGACGACACCATCGCCATAATGAAGATCATCACAACACCGGTCGTAGACAAATCAATCCCGAACAATTGCGCAAGGAACACGGCAGCAATCCCTTCAAACAGCGCGGTGCCATCCATGTTCATCACCGCCCCCAAAGGCAATACCATACTCGCCGTGGATGGGGTGACCTTGAGCTCTTCCTTGGCTGCCTGCATAGATACCGGCAGTGTTGCCGCGCTTGATGAGGTAGCAAATGCCATCGCCAGAGGCGCAGAGATTGCACGAAATAAAGCGATAAAACCAACGCCTCCCGCGACACGTGCGATCAGCGGCAATACAATGACGCCATGTACCATCGTCAGAGCAAACACTAAAGCCGCGAAGCTAAACAGCTGACCAAATAAGTCATTGTCGCCTTGATGCGAAAACTGAAAGACAATCGCAAAAACGGCGAACGGCGCCAGTTTGATGATTCCGGCCACCAGCGTGTTAATACCTTGGTTTAAACCACGAATGGTATCAAATAGCGGGTGTTTTTCCGGCAAAGCTACAATCAGTGAAATACCAAACAAAATGGTGAAAACGACAATCGCAAGTAGATTACCACTGCTTAGCGCCTCAACGGGATTCACTAACGCCATGTTAAAAAGCTTGGTGGCAATCGCGCCAGCTCCTGCCGCATCTTGATTGATAAAGCTGATGCTCTCATCCACCGGTGGCGCACTGTTAAGCGTTTGCCACTCTGGCATCAGTAACGCTGCGCCAAGTCCCAGAATAATCGCTATAGTGGTGGTAAAACCGTAGAACAAAAGGGTGGCACCACCGAGACGTTTTAAGCGGACAACGTTGCCAATATTACTGATCCCTTCCAGCAGCGAGAGCAACACCATCACGCCGACGACGGCTTTCAGTAAACCGATATAACTGACTTTGGCCAACATGAGCAATGGATACCAAGTGGTCTGCTCCGCATTTTCTATGGGACCAAATACAGTCCCCACCAGCCAAGCCAGTGCTGCTGCCAATGCAATTTGCAATGGTAAAGAATGTTTAACTTTTTTCCACATCGTCTTTTCCCTCGCTGCAGACGGATCTACATGCTGATGTTTTGTCTAGTTTGTTGGGGTTTAATGGCGGCAAATCATAGCAAGATGAGGCGTTTAGCTCATGTAAAGGTTATGAACATTCTGGAATATCTAGTAACAAAATCGTTGGTTGGATGCGATTAAAAGCCCGCCAGTGATTGGCGGGCTCGCAGTACACGAATTACTGAGGCTGTTGGTTTTGAGGATTGAGTTCAAGGTTGACCGGCGTCTCGAGTGATTGATTGAGTGCTTTTTCCAGCGCCGATACATTCACACCTGGGCTGGCTTCGAGCAACGCGACACCATCCATATAACTCACCAGATCCAGACCATATTGGTCAGCGAGTTGATCCGCTCGTGCTTGACTCGCTTTCACCAAAATAGAACCAGTGACTGTTAATGGTGTGCTCTGAGCAGACAAGGCAACCTTGTCACCGACCATCACCCCCATTTGCTCGCCATTCATATTGCGAGCATTATCGGCAGTATCGACCACAACATAGCGGTCACCATTTAATTCAACCGTAGCGGCATGGACACTCATTGTCAGCCCCATCGCTGCGATTACTGCAATTAACTTTTTCATACTTTTCTCCTATTAACCGCGGTGACCAATAACACGCAGTGACCATTGCATTAGTTTGCCATCAGCGCTGTTATTGGGTAGGGATTTCACTTCCCCTCCCAAGCTGTATTGACGTGTTTCACCATCGGTGTCAGTAACATGTAACGTCCATTGACCCGCTGAACTTTCGCTATTGAATTTATGGCTGAGCATTAAGTGATCGGTAAAACCCTCTGGATAAGTGCTATCCAGCGCATTCGATAACATGCTGTTACGCGGCGACATAAGCACGCTGCGTGTGCCAGATGGCGATTCGAGCTCGATCAACAAATCGGACATACGGCTATGATCAATTGAGCTACGTACTTGCACTGCCTCAATAGTGAGGTCATCTGTCACTCGCACGCTATCGGCGGTGGCGGCTACTCCTGCGTCAGCAATCGGTAGCCCTGTGTCACCATTTTGGTTGTGATAAGACCAAGTCCAATCCGTAAACACTTGCTCAGGCAAAGGTTGATACGTCTTTGCCGCCTCAAGCGCCGCATTGACATCAATTAAGCCAAACCCATAGGTTGGGCTATACCAACGATCTGCCGCGTTTTGTTGCCAACCTTCTAGTCCCGTGACAGTGCGAGTCTGCCCTTGTGCCGTTTGGTAGCTTAAGCGTACATCATCACTATTCGTATCCACACGTGTAGCCGTCGTCGCTAACAAATGGCGAATATCACGCTGGGAAAGGTTCGGATAGGCCGACATTAGTAGCGCGAACGCACCCGAGGTGTTTGGTGCAGCCGATGATGTGCCATTCATGACGCTATTAAAGTCACACGTGTTGTCTATTTCAGTGCCACCGTGTAGGTCATGCGAATCATAAGGAATACGATCATTGCGGTTATAGCCCATGGTACAACCGGTCAAATCTGTGGTGATATGTGCGGGTTTATTGGTGCCGTATTCGCCTCCTGGAGCCGTCAAGAATACGTTGCTACCGACAGAAGAGTACGACGATCGTTTGCCATCTGCATTCAAGGCACTGACCGTCACATTCCAATAATTTGCGTTGCTGGATGACTGGTTACTGTTTTGCCATGGCAATCCATTATTATTACCCACAGGACCAAATCGCTCTCGGTTAAACGAGGTGCGACTGAAGCCATTTCCCGCTGACTTAACAAATACTGCGCCACGCCCACCAAAAGCTTCCGTGGTCATTGTCTTGTATTGGGCATTTTGGCGACCATCATAGCTCATAGGATCATCACTATAAGGATAGCTGCGCACCCCTGAGCCACCATAGCTTTGATTAAAGACTCGGACATCATCTGAATAACCTTCCCGCCCGTGACTGATCTCCCATGCTTTTTGGCTCTGATATGCCAGGTAATTATAGCCTTGTAGATTGGCAAGCGGTGCAACACCCATCCCTCCCAAGCTGTTATCACGCGCCGCCGCGATAATACCGGCCACCGAAGTGCCGTGAGCTGTATTTCGATTGCTCCACCCTTCAGGCGTCGGATCGTCATCACGATCAACGAAATCGTAAGATTTTCCTGCACGCATATTCGCCACTAGATCAGGGTGTGCGATCTCTAACCCGTCATCAACCACGGCGACATTGACGTTTTGGCCTAAAATCTCTTGTCGATGAGCCCACCAAAGATTTAAGTCATTACCTGGCTGCCCTCCTTCGCGAGCAAATGCATTCTGTCCCCTATTTAGCAAATGCCATTGCTCTGCGGTAAAAGGATCGTCGCCCGGTAGACAGCGCTCGGCGCTGGTGCGCCCAATATCGATAGGTTCACTTCCTGTTAACACAATACAGGCTTGTGAGTCTGGTTCCGTCGGTGGTTCAACGGGTTCAGGCACTTTTGCCATCGCCCAAGCCCCGGAGGTATGAAAGAGCGCGCCGATAATGAGCGCAAGAGAGCTATGTTTGTGCATTTATCATTCCTTTTTACACTAACGAGAGATGTCTCATTCATGAGATACTCATCATTAGTAAAAAGAAACAAACTCAATAGAAACAGCCTATTAGTATAAACGTGATCTTGTGCCTAATTTTTAGAGCAAGTAATCTAATTCGTTGAACACGGCCAGCAAAATTAACGTTTACGTTACATTCATATTCAAGGCGTGTGATGTAAGAGAATCCCTGAGCCTATGCCCAACCATAAATCTATTGATGCTGCCCCATCCACCATCGTAACCACTTCGGCAATTTTTGCTGTTTGACTAAACGTATTATCTGCTTTTCGCGTAATATAAAGGCGAATAAGGAGCGATAATGAACTGGATTGAAGCACATGAAGCGGGATTTCGACTTGGTCTATTCGTGCTCGTACTCGTGATCATGCTGGTCGCCGAGTGGCAATGGCCCAAACGTCAGTTAACCCGTACTCGACGTGAACGCTGGCGGGGCAATATTGCGCTCACCGCGTTTAACACGCTAACGCTTCGGCTACTGGCACCGCTTTCAGCCGTTGGTGTTGCCAGCCTTGTCGATGAATCAGGGAGGGGACTGCTTAATCAGCTCTCTTTGCCGCTTTGGGCAACGGTAGTCCTCACGCTAATTGTCATGGATTTGGCGATTTGGTATCAACACAAGCTGTTCCATGAGCTCCCTTGGTTATGGCGATTACACTTGGTTCATCATGCCGACATGGATATTGATGTCACCACTGGCGCGCGCTTTCACACCGTCGAAATCTGGCTTTCAATGGCGATAAAATGTGCACTGGTAGGCTTATTAGGTGCCCCTGTTTTAGGCGTGATTCTGTTTGAAACCGTATTAAGCAGCATGGCGATGTTTAACCACAGCAACGTCCGTTTACCGCTGCGTCTCGATGACTGGCTGCGCCGTATCGTCGTCACGCCCGATATGCATCGCGTTCATCATTCCACTCGTTTTCATGAGTGCAATGCCAACTATGGCTTTAATTTGTCTTGCTGGGATCGCTGGTTTAATACCTATGTTGCTCAGCCTCGCAAAGGGCATCAGGGAATGCGAATTGGCTTAAATGAAGTGGCGCAAGCCAATGATGCGAGTCGCATAACAGGCATGCTGCGCTTACCTTTACGCTGGCGTATACTGCAGCGCGCCTACCAACATGATAAGGAGCGCTAGGGCGTATGACCCACGTAATCGTCACCTCACAAAACCCTGCCAAAATTTCTGCCGTTAAAGCAGCATTTTATGACGTTTTTCCCAATACCGACTTCACGTTTACCGGCGTGTCCGTACCCAGTGATGTCGCCGACCAACCCATGACAGAGAAAGAAACCTATTCAGGCGCATGCAATCGGGTTCGGCATGCACAAGGACGTTATCAAGGCGATTATTATGTGGGGATAGAAGCAGGCTTGGATGGCCAACATACCTTTGCTTGGATGATCATAGCAAAAGACGACGCGCACGGCGAAGCACGCTCAGCGTCACTTCCCCTTCCACCAGACGCGCTCAAGGCATTGCATCAAGGCGAGGAGCTCGGTGATGTGATGGATCGAATGTTTAGCCAACAAAATGTAAAACAAAAAGGGGGCGCCATCGGTATGCTTACCGGACACCGATTAACGCGATCAAGCGTGTATCATCAAGCTTTGATCATGGCACTGATCCCGTTTATGCATCCACACCTTTATCGCTAAAAACCCGGCACTAAAAACCCAGCACTAAAAACGGAGCCCGTGGGCTCCGTTTTTGTTTGATAGACAGGGGATCAAGAGCGGGTTTGCTCCGCCTCGCGCTTGAGCAAGTCGGCGAGCCAATTTTTGGTATCCTCATCCATCCGCTTTAATTCGTTAGAGCCTCGGGTCACGGTCGCGATCCCTACCCCAAGTAACTGACTGAGCTGGCGCTGACTCATTCTGCCTTCTAATAATTCATGCAAGATATTGATCCGAGCGACCAGAGTATCTCGCTCATCAGGCGTCAGTAGTGCTGTCAGTAATGCATCATCGTTATCGTCTTTTCCTGCTAAACGCACTAAAGAAATAACATCTTGCCAACCAGAGAATGCAGGCGATTGCGACATGGTTTCCTCTCGCTCTTTACGTGATGACAGCAATGATAACATCAATAGCGCTGAGCCAGCTCGTGCGCACTTAAAAATTGCACCGGCTCACCTAACAGCTGACGATAATAAATGTCGAACATCAAGACGTTCTGCACATAATGGCGCGTTTCGTAAAACGGAATCGACTCAATAAAAGCAATCGCATCCATATGACCTTGCGATCGTTCCAACCAACGCGACACCCGATGCGGGCCGGCGTTATAAGCCGCGAATGCCAAGATACGATTACTGTCGAAACGATCTAACATCATTTTTAAGTAACCGCTTCCAAGACGAATATTAACGCCCGGATCACTCAAGCTAGCAGGGCCTTGATAATCAAATCCCAACTGACGAGAGGTTTCGCGTGCCGTGCCTGGCATTAATTGCATCAAGCCTCTTGCACCCACATGGGACACTGCGCGGGTAAAAAAGGCGCTCTCTTGACGCGATAAGGCCATCAGTGTGGTTTTGTCTACGCCACGCTCGCGGCTGAAAAACTCAAACCACCACTGGTGTGCTAACGGGAAGCGGAGTGACAAATGGTCCCACATTTTTCCCGCAATCGTGGCTTGAACCGCGAAGTGGTACCAATGTTTTTTATTGGCATAGGCCGCCAGTAAGGCAATCTGCTCATCACTGGCACGTTGTAATACATAATACCATTCACGCTTAGCCGCATAGATTTTATCGAGCGCGATAAGCTCATTCACTCTTGCCAATACATCATTGATCAGCATTAACCCTGCTTCTCTTAGGACTGCTGTGCGTGAGGGTATTGAAATCGGTTTATCTAAATGCTGCGCCGCTGCCACGCTATAGAAATTACGCTCACCAAGCATGGAAGCAAATGCTTGATTTGCTGACGCACTATCACCAAGCTCTAGCTTGATTCTCGCCTGCCAATACCGCCACTTTAAAGACTGCTGAGCCGCTTCGCTGAGCAATGCGCGCCACTGATCCAGCGCGTGCCAGTCACCCTCGATAAGAGCAAGGCGAAACCGTCTTTCCAATAAACCATCATCATGACTCTGACGCAGCATACGATCTCGCCAGCCAGCCAATGCAGGCTCGTCATCATTCATTAATTGGCCAATCAAGTAATCGGCAATGTCTTGTCGCTCTCGTTTATCGTAATGCTGGCCCTCGACCGTGCGACGAAAATAGCGAATGGCTTGCGCTTCATCCTTGCGAGCCAAACGCTCAAACGCCAAGCGAGTCAGTTTTTGATTAAACGGCGTCACATAACTGCGCTTCGAAAAGTCGGCCACGTTCTCAGGTTGGTCATATAAGTCCAACACCTGCTTGCCAACCGCACGATCCGCCTCGGGTAACTGGCGTAACAAATAACGCATCAAACTGCGGTTGCGCGCATCGAATGTTAGAAGCATACGCTGCAATATCAAGTCACCGGTCAGCAGCCCTTGTTCCGATAAAAAATCAAATAAGTCATTGCAACTGCTATCCACGGATTGACCCGACAAATAGAGCGATTTGGCGCCACTGCGCGCTAAAGCCTGATTCCCCGCTTGACTGTGCGCATAATAATATTGGCACTGATAACGATCACTCCGTGGCACATCAGACTGGAACGCGATCAAGGTCTTCCAATCTCCTCTGTCCGCCAACAGGGTGAGATAATCCGCACGCAAACTATTCGCGAATGGCATAGTGCTATAACGCTGAATAAAGTTAGTGACCGCGTGGTGAGGCTTTTTAGAAAGATTACGAGTGAAATCACGATAATCGAGATACGGATACAAAGGATAATCACGCAGTTGTGCTTTTAAGCGCTGAAACTGATGCAAATCACCGCTTTCAATCGCATCGATTGCCGCTTCATACTGGCGCTGGTGCGGTGTCATTTGACGACTATCAGGGCTGGCGGAAGCCTCAACCATCGGGACTGATAAGCTGGAAATCAACACGAACCCTGACACCCATACAGGAAAGAAGGCACGGGCGTGACGAAAAGCCGCTCGATATGCTGACTTGATTGGCCCGGATAATGCGATGAATCGTTCCATGTCAAAGATCGCTCCTATTGTATGCAACACCGACTGTGTAACACCGAGTAGACAACAGCTCCGCCCGCAAATTCCCTGTAGGTGGTAAGCGTTGTTTGTCGGCACGTCTCGCCATATTAGTGACCGAATATGACAATCACTGTTAAACTTGGCAAAGTTAACGTTAGAATAGCGTTTTTTATACCACAACGATTAACGTGAGCAGAAATGGCTGAGTACGTATATACCATGTCGCAGGTGAGCAAGATCGTGCCACCTAAGCGTCAAATTCTTAAAGATATTTCTTTGTGTTTCTTCCCAGGCGCCAAAATTGGGGTGTTGGGTCTCAACGGGGCCGGTAAATCGAGCCTATTGCGCATTATGGCCGGTATCGATACCGAGATTGAGGGCGAAGCCCGTGTGCAACCCGGGATCAAGATCGGGTATCTCCCGCAAGAGCCGAAGCTGGATGAAGAAAAGACAGTCCGGGAAACCGTTGAAGAAGCGGTCGGTGACGTCAAAGATGCATTAACGCGTCTCGATGGTGTCTATGCCGCTTACGCTGATCCAGATGCCGACTTCGATGCCTTAGCGCAAGAGCAAGGTGAACTCGAAGCACTGATCCAAGCTAAAGACGGGCATAACCTCGATAATACGTTGGAGCGTGCAGCAGATGCACTGCGTTTGCCCGAGTGGGATGCGCAAATCAAGCACCTTTCAGGGGGCGAGCGTCGTCGTGTTGCTATTTGCCGTTTGCTACTCGAAAAGCCCGACATGCTGCTGCTTGATGAGCCAACTAACCACCTAGACGCTGAATCCGTTGCATGGCTTGAGCGTTTCTTAGTCGACTACTCTGGTACCGTCGTTGCTATTACGCACGACCGTTACTTCCTCGACAATGCAGCGGGCTGGATTCTTGAGCTTGACCGTGGTGAAGGTATTCCGTGGGAAGGCAACTACTCATCTTGGCTCGAACAAAAAGATGTACGGTTAAAGCAAGAAGCGTCGCAAGAAAAAGCGCGTCAGAAAACCATTGAGAAGGAGCTTGAGTGGGTTCGCCAGAATCCAAAAGGCCGTCAGGCGAAATCAAAAGCCCGTATGGCCCGCTTTGAAGAGCTCAACACCACGGACTATCAACGCCGTAACGAGACCAACGAGCTGTTTATCCCACCAGGTCCACGTCTGGGTGAAAAAGTCATTGAGGTCAATAATCTGACCAAGTCGTTTGGTGATCGCATCTTGATCGATGACTTATCCTTTAGCGTGCCCAAAGGGGCAATTGTCGGTATTGTTGGTCCGAACGGCGCGGGTAAATCAACCCTATTTAAGATGCTCAGTGGCACAGAAACCCCAGATAGCGGCACCGTTGAAGTAGGCGATACCGTACAACTGGCCTCGGTCGATCAGTTCCGAGACAGTATGGACGATAATAACACCGTCTATGATGAGATCTCCGAAGGGGCGGACATCATTCGCATCAATAACTTTGAGTTACCGGCACGCGCTTATGTGTCACGGTTTAACTTTAAAGGCAGTGACCAACAAAAACGCATTGGTGATTTGTCAGGCGGTGAGCGTAACCGCGTCCACCTCGCCAAATTGCTAAAAGCTGGCGGTAACGTGTTGCTCCTTGACGAACCGACTAACGACTTGGACGTGGAAACGCTCCGTGCACTTGAAGAGGCACTCTTAGAGTTCCCAGGCTGTGCCATGGTGATCTCGCACGACCGCTGGTTCCTTGACCGTGTCGCGACCCATATTCTTGACTATCGAGATGAAGGACAAGTGAACTTCTTTGAAGGTAACTTTGCTGAATACACCGATTGGTTGAAAAAAACACTGGGTGCACAAGCGGCGGAGCCGCACCGGATCAAGTACAAGCGTGCAGTCAAATAATGATGCATACCACGGTAAGGGCAGCGACGGCTGCCCTTTACCTTCCCACTCTTCATCTTCTCACTCGTCATCTCGATAAACCGTATTGCCGCCTGTACTTAGCTCAGCAGAACCACGAAAACGTTTTAAATGTGAGACAAGCCACTAAATCAGTATTGTGATTGCCCCATATCACCTACACTAGAGACAGTGAATGAGGAGATGTCATCATGACAGAGCGTAGAAAATTTTCCCGCGTCATGTATCGTGTGCCGGCAATACTCAAACAAAACGAGCAGCAATGGCACGCACAGGTACTGGATCTATCTCTCAAAGGCGTGTTGCTCAGCCGTCCTGAGAACTGGCAAGCTGATCCCGAACATAACACGTTTCTACTGGTGTTTTACCTCCATGACTCGGATGTAGAATTAGACATGGACTGCATTCTGGTAAATAACTGCGAAAATTATCTCCATCTTTACATCGATCACATTGACATTGATAGCGCCAGTCATTTAAAAAGGCTCGTTGAACTGAACGTGGGTAACGATGAACTGCTTCATCGCGAGCTTGCGCAATTGACTGACCACATGGCGGAACCGAACGCTTAATCCGCACGGTCATGGACGGTATTTAATGCAGGCCAGCAGTAACCAGTCATGACAGACCATATCCATATTGCCGTAACGCACCCGAACGGGGTGAAACACTATACCCTCTGCCCGACCCGTAAAAAGGTCGTGCAAACCCTTGCATTAGTGATACTCGCGGCCCTCACCATCACCTTTGCTAGTCTGTACCTGCTTTCTGAGCGTTCGACCGAGGCCGAAGCGGCTGTTGAACGATTACGAAAAGAGCGCGCGACCTTAAATAACGAGGTGGCGATGTTGCAACAAAAACGTGATGCGCTGTCACAAACCATCGAGAACAAAGATGTTGAACTCACCGCCCTGACACAACGCGTGGTCACGGTTGAAGATATGCTCGGGCTAGAATCAGTGGCCAAAGACGCCTCGCTCACTCACCGTCTCGATGTCGCAGCGATTAACTCAGCGGTGCGTTACACCATGCTCCAGCTAATCCCGAATGGTAAACCGCTTGAAAGCTACCGACGCTCCTCGGGATATGGCTCACGAACTCACCCTGTGACAGGGAAAGAAAAATTCCATATGGGCTTAGATTTGACCTCGGACGTCGGCACGCCGGTGTATGCCCCCGCGGATGGCGTCGTCGAATATGTCCGTCCCAGCCGCCGCAAAGGCTATGGTAACTTCATCAAAATCGACCACGCCTTTGGCTTTATGACACTCTATGCCCATTTGGATAAATTCAATGTCCGGAGCGGGCAATTTGTGAAAAAAGGGGATTTAATTGCATGGTCGGGTAATACCGGATTATCAACTGGCCCGCATTTGCATTATGAAGTGCGCTTTTTGGGCCGCGCCCTTGACCCACGTCGCTTTATAAAATGGAGCACTGAAGAGTTCGATTCTTTACTCGAAAACGAAAAACGCGTGAGCTGGGGACATTTGGTCGCAGTGGTTGAAAACTTGGTCCAGACCCAGGTCCAAGTCGCCAACATGCCCGCCCCTAACCCACCGCTAAGCACCGCACAGCAACGTGACGCAGAGGATGATCGCGCCCCGGCTAATGCTGCTATGTAGCTCAAGCAACCGCCGCTATAAGTCTTCTAATACTGCCAACGCATCTGATAATTTGCTCACACCGTACACGGTCATGCCTTCAAGCGTCTGTTTGGGCATATTGGCTTTAGGGACAACCGCTTTTTTAAAGCCATGTTTAGCCGCTTCCATTAACCGCTCTTGCCCACTGGGTACCGGGCGAATTTCACCGGCCAAGCCGACTTCGCCAAACACGACTAATTCTCTTGGCAAAGGCAGGTCTCTAAAGCTTGAGATCAACGCAAGCAACAAGGCCAGATCCGCGCTGGTCTCAGTCACTTTGACGCCACCAACCACATTCACAAACACATCTTGATCAGACATTTGCAGCCCGCCGTGCTTGTGTAACACCGCCAATAACAGCGCTAGACGATTTTGCTCTAACCCCACAGCCACCCGACGGGGATTAGCCAATTGCGAATAATCCACTAACGCCTGTATTTCGACCAATAATGGGCGCGTGCCTTCCCAGACGACCATGACCGAACTGCCAGAAGTTTGCTCCTCACCACGGGAGAGAAAAATCGCCGACGGATTACTCACTTCCTTCAATCCCTGGCCTGTCATGGCAAACACGCCCAGCTCATTCACCGCCCCAAAGCGGTTTTTGTGGCTGCGTAAAGTGCGAAAGCGACTATCGCTCGATCCATCCAATAACACCGAGCAGTCGATACAATGCTCAAGCACTTTCGGGCCTGCCAGTGAACCATCTTTGGTCACATGTCCGACCATAAAAATGGCCACATTGTTTTGTTTGGCGTAACGGGTTAAGGCGGCGGCAGATTCACGGACTTGTGCCACGCTCCCAGGCGCCGATTGCACATCGGCGACATGCATCACCTGGATGGAGTCGATCACCATGATCTTAGGCTGCTCTTTTTTCGCAACCTGACAAATGGTTTCAACGCCCGTTTCAGACAATAACTTAAGCTTATCTTTGGGTAACCCGAGTCGGTCAGCCCGCATCGCGACTTGTTGGAGCGATTCTTCCCCGGTGATATACAGTGTCGGAAAATGGTGTGCTAAGCCCACCATGGTTTGCAATAGTAAGGTACTTTTACCCGCGCCAGGGTTACCACCGATAAGAATTGCCGCCCCCGGCACAATGCCACCACCGAGTACCCGATCAAGCTCTTTAAAACCGCTGCTCAGACGCGGTACTTCTTGCAAGTTAATATCTTGTAAGGTTTGTACGACACCCTCGGCACTGCCAGTATAACCGGCGTATTTTTCATTGCGTGCGACTTGAGGTGAAGCCGCTAACCTCACTTCGGTAATCGTGTTCCACGCCCCGCATGCAGAACACTGCCCTTGCCAACGCGGAAAATCTGCCCCACAGTCATTACACACGTAGGCTCGTTTTGTTTTTGCCATTCGCTCTCCAATACGTATGATGTCAGCTAATTCACAAAATGATTGCTATCTTATTCATTATCCCGACACTTTTCAGAGAAGATGCCGTTAACAAAGTAAGCGATTACTTTACCAGACTTTGCCATGAAGCAGGATGATTACCAGGGACTGATTGAGCAACTGCTTCCTCTGTCCCAAACCCCAAAATTTGAGGTGTTGCTCGATAAGCTCACGGCTAACGAGCCCAGCTCCGCAAAGCTGCTGATCAAAATGGAGATCAGACGGCTGATGACCCCATGCAATCGCGCCATCGACTTACGCGGGAAAGTGGATGGCGACTGCCACGAATACAGCCTGCACGGTCAAAAGCACTGGCTCGATGATGTGGCGATTAACCGCTACTACGATCGCCTCCCTATGTATAACGGCCAACTCACCCAAGGATTATGGGAAGATTTGCATAACACACCGAATAACTTTCGGGTGAAGCACGAAAAAGAGAAACAGCGCCAACAGCAAGGAAAAGGGCCGGTCAGCGATGCGTCACAGTCGGCACTCTTACCCGAAAAGCTGACATTTGGTCATTACTTATCACGCAGTGAAAGCCGCATTCATTTTGCTACACAAGTCTTAATTACGCTCAACACTGGCCATGAAGTGCATGGAGTGACCAGTGATTTATCAAACTCGGGCTGTCGGGTTCGTGTGCCTGCTGCGTTCGATTATCCACCGAGCTCAGAAGTGGTGGTTCGCTTTACCACTCTCGCACAAACATACCCGGACCCCGATCTTGAACAGGGGTTGAGTTATCGGATTATCGGCGTCGATGACAACAAAGACTCGACCAGCAATGTCTGGCTACGGTTGCGGCTAGACACGAGCAGTGACGCGATAAAACAAGCATTAGAAGCAGAAATGACCGCGCCAGATTTTCGCGGCAAGCAAGATGGCGAAGACAAACTGCTCACGTTAAAACTGCAAAGTTACGAGCAATCTTTTTTGCATCATACCAGTGTGTTACCGCTCTATTTCGCACAAGATAAAATGGAATATGTGCTACAAACGCGACAGAATCAGGAGCTATGGGCCTACTGGCACGATAACCGTAATCAACCCGTGATCAATCATCTGTTTAACACTGAACGGTTATCACTGCTCCAACTCGACGGAGCCTCCACCAGCCAGCTGTTGCTGTACTGCTTTTCTGTTGAAAAAAACAAACAGCGTTTTTTCTACTCCGCCTCTCCCAGTGAAATGAGCGAAGAAGAGCGCCAGCTTTTTTGGCACCTGGGAGCCAAGCGCGCCTCGTGGCGCGTGTTTAAAGTGACGATGTCTGCCATTAATGCGACAGATATTGAACGCCTCCAAGATGTGTCACCCGATTGGCTTAACACCCTCAAAACGCTGACCCATGTTGCGCTGGTACAAGATGTCACTCATGCCGACGGAAGACGCAGTTACCTTGAACACCCAAAACCTCAATGCTCTAGCCAGGTCCTGCGACGTTTTTTACACCAGCGCAACCCCGTTTGCCGTGCACAGCTCATCTCATCCGATCGCCAGCCACAACGACGGGAGCCCCGATACGCTTATCGATCGGAAGTATCAATGGTTCACGCTGAACAAGGGCCTCTTAAAGGTCAGCTGATTGACTTTTCCTCTGGGGGACTCAATGTGACGCTGAAGCAACCGTTCCAAGGGGCAAGAGATGATATTGTCTCGGTATCGCTCGATGCATTTGTCAATATTGATCCGCGCGCTCCCTTGGTCGATATGCCGTATCAAGTGATTCGAGTGAGTCCGAAAAGAGACAATATTCAGCTAAAACTGACCACCGAGTCGCCAAATACCCGGCGCCGACAATACTTACGCCGATTGATTGAACATAATCAGGATAAGTTAACGGTACTCGATGAACGCTTACCCGATCCGCCTCTGGTTTGGGCCATGCACCAGCTGTTGCTGACGCGTTTGACCGTACAGCCCTATTTTGTCCAACGAGATAATGGCGCTTTGTCGGTGTCTGCTGTTGGGATCAACTTACCACCGAGCCGCTTACACCGTTTTCTCGAACGGGCGGGTGGCGGACGTCAATTATCTTTTTATCCGGTTTTCGGCGATAAAATTTTAACGCGAACCCATGAAGTGACTCGTCCATCGCAACCGCTCAATGAATTAGTCCGTGAGTACTTTGTGTGGATAGATATCCAAGCCGACAAAGTGCGAGCGGTACATACCTTTGCCGATAGCGAGTTTGAATCGGACGATGCACGCCGTAAATTCGTTCAGTTGGCACAAAAAGGCGGCACGTTTGCCGTGATACGCAATCGCATGACGCCTCTGACTCACGCAGAGCAAGACATTGAGCCATCACAATTATCGGCGCTACTCAAGCGTGACACCCATAAAGCACGCCAACTCGAAGACGAATTTATCTCGCTGTGTGCGTACGGTGAGTTAGTGGATGTCACCGACGAAGTATTGATGCGCTTGGGCCGTTAACGCGGTTGCCAGCTAATTTTCCCCGCTCGCAAGCTCGCAGAGAGCACGCAGAGCACGCCCCCAAGCCAACAATGTTTCACTGCGGTTTGTGCTCGAGCATTCACGGTTGGCTTGGCGTGATAGGCAATGCCGAGTCCAGCCGCCTCCATCATCGCCAGATCATTGGCGCCATCCCCGACCGCTAAAGTATTCTCAGGATCAATATCGTACTGCTGCGCCAGTGTGGTTAAAATATCCGCTTTGCGCTGGGCATCAACAACAGCCCCTACCACGTCGCCAGTCAATTTCCCCTCGTCAACGCCAAGCTGGTTTGATTCGGCATAATCTAGCCCTAACTGATGCTGAAGGTGATCAGAAAAGTGAGTGAAGCCGCCAGACGCGATTGCCACGTACCAGCCGTGTGCTTTTAAGCTTGCGACTAACGCCGCCATTTCTGGCATTAACGGTAAATGCGCTTTCACCTCATCAAGAACAGCAATATCTGTACCTTTAAGCGCAGCCACACGTTGGCGCAGGCTCGCCTCAAAATCAAGCTCTCCGAGCATTGCCCGCTCTGTCACCGCCGAGACCGCCTCACCTACACCTGCAAGCTCGGCAATTTGATCAATACATTCAACCTCAATGGCTGTTGAGTCCATATCAAACACAGCCAATCCAGGTTTACTTAAATCTGGCAATGCGTGTAGATCTGCACAATCTAATCCGAGAGCATCAATCACGGCTCGGTGATCGGGCGTGAGCTCACCACTCATTAATAAAACCTGATACGGGCCGACACACCACGCATCCATGACGTCGACTACGTGACCGGTAAAAAAAGCAATATTGTCTAAATGATCAACGCTAATGGTCTCAGCGAAGAGAATCCAGCCACCGTTTCGGCGACGATAGGGAAGCGTGCGGGTAACAGTGGGAAAGCGACGATACAGTCCGGATGCGCGGTAAATTGCCAAGGGCTTAGCCTTATCCATGGTCAGTATTTTCCTTTTCAGCTCTCAAGCAGAGCCTCGTCAATAAAACAATCGAGATGAGGCTGTGATACCATAAAAAGTGTACTCAGCTCCAGTGCTAATTACGCCGTCAACACGGCTTTGAGGTAGGTATGTTTTCAATTTCGCGCAAAGCGCTACGGCGAACCACTCGGTGGGGAATTCTGATCAGTGCATTCAGTGCCATTGCGGCGTTAATGCTCTATAGTACGACCTTAAGCCAACGCCAGTATCAAGCGCTTTATCAGCAAACCGATCAGCTCGCCCAGTTAATGACACGTCAAATCGGCGCGCAAGCCTATGATGCATTGGTCGACAAAAATTACCAGCCACTGCAAACCCTCGCCGACCAGCTAGCGACCGAGCCTTTGATTCGCGATGCCAGCTTTTATCAACTTAACGGGCGCCCCGTTGTCCGCTCTACCCATGCGTTGCCGCTTGAAACAGCCGTGGGCCTCACCACGCCGCTTGGACTCGAAAGCCAAGGACGACAGCAATTAATGACGCCCATTAGCCGTGATGGCGATATTATCGGCTTTTTACGCCTCACGCTTGAACACCAATCGGTTATTGATCATGCCAAACAACAGATCCAATCGACCATTACTGAGCTTCGTGCCCTACTGGGACTGGCGCTGTTTCTCGGCGCGCTATTGATGGCCATGCTACTACGGCGCGACAACCGATCACGCATACTGCCTTGGTAACGCCATCATAGTGTCGGCCATCTAATCAGTTAGAGATAGGCAACAAAAAAAGAGATGGCATGCTGCCATCTCTTTTTATTGCGATCACTCGGAGACGATTACAAGAATGACTTGCCGTAATCCATTGGTGAGGTATCAAAATACTGTGCCAACGATTGGCCAATATCCGCAAATGTTTCGCGGCGACCTAGCGAGCCAGCTGGCACTTTTTTACCATAGACCAATGCCGGGATGTGCTCACGAGTATGATCCGTACCTGGCCAGGTTGGATCACAGCCGTGGTCTGCAGTCAGTAGCAGCACATCATCGTCTTCCAACATCGCCATAATTTCAGGCAAGCGGCGGTCGAAATACTCGAGTGCAGCTGCATAGCCGGCAACATTACGACGGTGACCATACGCGGAATCAAAGTCGACAAAGTTAGTGAAGACTAAGCTATTGTCGCCCGCTTCTTTGATCGCATCTTTAGTGGCATCAAACAGCGCTTCAAGGCCAGTTGCTTTGATTTTCTTGGTGATCCCGCAGTGAGCATAAATATCAGCAATCTTACCAATAGAAATGACATCACCGCCTTTCTCATCGACAATTTTTTGCAGTACGGTGGCTGACGGTGGCTCAACCGATAAATCACGGCGGTTACCGGTACGCTCGAACTGGCCTTTACCTGGACCAACAAACGGGCGCGCAATCACACGGCCAATGTTGTAGTCTTCCAGCTCTTCACGCACGATCTGGCAAAGATCATACAGATTGTCTAGCCCAAAGGTGTCTTCGTGGCAGGCAATCTGGAACACAGAGTCTGCCGAGGTATAGAAGATCGGTTTCCCGGTTTTCATGTGCTCTTCACCAAGATCGTCGAGCACCTGCGTTCCCGATGCATGGCAGTTACCGATATAACCCGGTAGCCCTGCACGCTCAACAATGCGGTCAAGCAGTACTTCTGGGAAGCTATTGGTCAAATCAGAAAAATACCCCCACTCAAACAAGACAGGCACACCGGCAATTTCCCAGTGGCCAGATGGGGTATCTTTCCCTGACGACAGCTCTTTGGCATGCGCATAAGCACCAATGATCTCGGCGTGAGGATCCAGTCCTTCAGGGAAATAATCTGATGATTCTTCACAGGCTTTGCCGAGTCCAAGTTTGGTCATGTTAGGCAAAGACAGTGGACCTTTGCGATCGGCGTTGTCGGCTTCACCTTTTGCGCACGCTTGTGCGATGTGGCCAAGGGTGTTAGCGCCTTGGTCACCAAATTTTACGGCGTCTTCAGTGGCGCCAATACCAAATGAGTCTAAAACTAATACAATTGCGCGTTTCATGATCGCCTCCATTAGACGTCTTGTAAGCTGATACGACGATATACGTCCGGCGTAGAATTGGGTGCCTCATCAGCTACTTTTACTGCGGTTCGCACCGCATTGGCCGCTTGTTGCCATTGCTCTTCAGTTTGAGCGTGGAGCATGGCGAGCGGTGTTTGCTCATCCACGTTTTGCCCCAGACGAATCATTTCGTTCAACCCAACGGCATAATCAATTTTATCGCTGGCAACCCGACGGCCGCCACCTATTTCTATAATAGCCATGCCCAATCCCCGCGTATCCATCGCGTTGACCGTTCCAGCACGGTCGGCATAGACAGGCTTAATGACTGACGCTTTGGCCAGGTATTGATCCGGCGACTCGACAAAGTCAGAGGGACCCCCTAGGCCTGCGACCATTTTGGCAAAACACTCGGCAGCACGACCGCTATCCAATGCGTGATCCAATTTTTGTTTCGCTTGCGTCACATCTGACGCTAGTCCGCTCACCACCAGCATATCCGCACACAGTGCCATGGTCACATTGTACAGGCGAGGGTTGCGGTAACGACCGGTCAAAAAGTCGACCGCTTCTTTCACTTCCAATGCATTTCCCGCCGACGATGCCAACACTTGGTTCATATCAGTGAGCAACGCACTGGTTTTGGTGCCGGCGCCATTGGCCACGCCCACAATCGATTTCGCCAGCGCCTCTGAATCTTGATACGTGGGCATAAACGCCCCCGATCCTACTTTGACATCCATAACCAAAGCATCGAGACCTGCCGCGAGCTTTTTCGACAAGATTGACGCCGTGATCAATGAGATATTATCGACGGTGGCGGTGACATCTCGGGTGGCATACACACGTTTATCGGCCGGTGCCAAAGAGCCAGTTTGGCCAATGATCGATACGCCAGCATCACGTGTGACATCACCAAACACCTGGTTGCTTGGCATGATGTTATAACCCGGAATAGACTCCAGTTTATCAAGTGTGCCGCCGGTATGGCCTAAGCCACGGCCTGAAATCATCGGCACATAACCGCCGCATGCCGCCACCATTGGGCCCAGCATTAACGAGGTCACATCACCAACGCCCCCTGTCGAGTGCTTATCCACGATTGGGCCATCAAAATGCATGTGTGACCAATCGATGGTCATACCGGAATCGCGCATCGCACAGGTCAGAGCCACACGCTCATCCATGGTCATATCATTGAAGTAAATCGCCATCGCAAATGCAGCAATTTGGCCTTCCGACACTGAGTCATTCGCAACACCCTGGATGAACGAATAAATTTCTTCTTTGCTTAACGCGATGTTGTCGCGCTTCTTACGAATAATTTCCTGAGGTAAGATCATGCATCCTCCTTACCAGCACAATACGTGAGCGACCGAGTACACGATCCTCGATCGCCCTACCGTTTGGGTGAGTGGCAACTTACTTAATAGCCACCTTCAGCCGCTTTTTCGCCTTCACCCAAGGTGTGGAGTAAGTTCGCCAACAAGCTAGATGCGCCAAAACGATAGTGGCGGTTATCGGCCCATTGGTCGCCGAGAATGCGATCGGCCATAGCCAGGTATTGCTGCGCATCTTCTGCGGTGCGCACGCCACCGGCTGGCTTAAAGCCAACACGTGCTGCAACGCCTTTGTCTTTGATTACATTCAGCATGATCTCAGCCGCTTCAGGCGTGGCATTGACAGCTACTTTACCGGTAGAGGTTTTGATAAAATCTGCCCCCGCCTCAATGGCAATCTCCGAGGCGCGCTTGATCAACGCCTCAGTTTTAAGTTCACCGGTTTCGATGATCACTTTAAGCAACACCTTGTCACCACATGCCGCTTTACACTGTTTCACCAGCTCAGCGCCAGTACTTTCGTCACCAGCAATCAGCGCACGGTATGGAAAAACAACGTCCACTTCATCGGCGCCATAGGCAACGGCAGCTTGGGTTTCTGCTACCGCAATATCAACGTCATCATTGCCATGGGGGAAATTAGTCACGGTCGCGATACGGACATCTGGCGTGCCTTGTTCACGTAATGTTTTTTTCGCAATCGGAATAAAGCGCGGATAAATGCAGACAGCAGCCGTATTACCAACAGCCGTTTTCGCGTTCTGACACAGGGTGATCACTTTTTCATCGGTGTCATCATCATTCAGCGTGGTCAGATCCATTAATTTGAGTGCGCGTAGGGCCGCGGTATGTAATTCGTTCATTGGATATCTCCAGTCCTCATTCTTTTGCCAAACAGGTATTGGGTTGGCCACTGTGTTGGCAACCGTCACTTGTAGCCGGTTGCTGCTCAGCGGACTTGGCTCCATGAAGTTTGAGGCTGGACCTTGCGCCGCCTTCAACCAACCATCCTTGTTGCCGCGTGCAAACACATTTGTGTTCGCAGTTCTACCATTGGACGTTTTCGATTGGGGCTAGCCACACCTTTGTTGCTAACCATAAGAGGAAAATAAAGATTGTGGCGCCACCAAACTTTGACGGCCTTCACTTATTTTACCAACGCCGTTTCGGCAAAACTAGTTTTTACCGTTTCTGTTGGAAAATACAGTGTTGCTTGGCAGAATCAATACGGGTTAGCTGAAAAACCGTTCGATAATCCACTGGTAGCCGATCCCACCTAAGTAGACACCAACAATCCCCATCACGCCCGACAAAACCGGTGGCGCGGGGATAGGTAACTTGATCGCACTAAACAAAACACCGACTAAAAACCCGGCGACTACCGCAAGGAGCACTTCCTGCATCGTTTTTCCTTATTTTGTTAACCAGCTTCACTTTATTTATCGGATACTCCCTGAGTATACACCCTATAAAAAAACGCCACACAGATTCACTGTGTGGCGTTTTAATCGGTTTATACTTAGTCCGTAATTAGCTGAGTCAGTAATTAGCTGAGTCAGTAATTAGCTGATTAACCTGCGAGGGTTAAGGTCACAAATAGACCCGCAATCGTTGCCGCCATCAAGTTAGACAAGGTACCAGCAACCACCGCTTTGACACCAAAGCGTGCAATCTCTGGACGACGGCTAGGCGCCAGACCACCGAGGCCGCCAAGCAAAATGGCCACCGATGACAAGTTAGCAAAACCACACAGTGCGAATGAGATAATCGCTTTGGTTTTCTCCGTCATCTCAACACCCGTTGCCGCAACAACTTGTGCGTTGTCACCAAGATATTGGGTGAAGTTGAGGTAAGCGACAAATTCGTTGACGACGATCTTCTGACCGATGAAAGAGCCGGCAACCACTGCTTCTTCCCATGGCACACCGATAAGGAACGCAAATGGGGCAAACAAGTAACCCAAGATCAGCTCAAGCGTAATGTCTGGATAACCAAACCAACCGCCGATACCACCCAGCATACCGTTGATAAGAGCAATCAAACCGATAAAGGCAAGTAGCATTGCACCTACGTTCAGGGCCAGTTGCATACCTGAAGAGGCACCACCAGCAGCTGCATCGATGACGTTAGCTGGCTTTTCAACGCCTTCTGCGGTGGCATCGGCCATTTGTTCAACTGGCTCTTCAGTTTCTGGCTTGATGATTTTAGCAAACAACAGACCACCAGGCGCCGCCATAAATGAAGCGGCAATCAAGTACTCAAGCGGTACACCCATTGACGCATAACCGGCCAATACACCACCGGCGACAGAGGCAAGACCACCACACATCACGGCAAACAGCTCTGATTGGGTCATGCGCGGGACAAAGGGACGAATCACGAGTGGCGCTTCTGTTTGACCCACGAAGATGTTCGCAGTCGCAGACATGGATTCGGCACGCGAGGTCCCCAAGGCTTTTTGCAAACCACCACCGAGTACGTTAATCACAACCTGCATAATACCCAGGTAGTAAAGCACACTGATCAGTGATGAGAAGAATACGATAACAGGCAGAACTTTCAGTGCGAAGACGAAACCGCCACCGCCGAACAGTTCAAACATTTTGTCAGAAACCAGTCCACCAAAGATGAAGCTGATCCCTTCGTCACCATATGCGATGACGTTGGCAACGTATTGTGATGCCCCGTAAAGAATGTCACGACCCACGTCGACATACAGTACGAAAGCACCGAAAAAGAGTTGGATAGCAAATGCGCCACCCACGGTACGGAGGTTAATGGCTTTGCGATTATCAGAAAGGAGAACAGCTATTCCTAGCAGTACAACCATCCCGATTACGCTCATCAGCAGGCTCATAGTATTGGCATCCTCAAAGTAAAAAGTTGGCGTCTCGACAGAGTGGAATTTGGCTTCCGGGGAGGGATTATACGCAGAGCAGTCACATTAAAGTAATATTCCAATCACAGTTCGCTGTAAAACTATTTTGCAATGCATCAATAAGTATGACTTTGATCTAGTTTTGTGAGCTTATGCAACCGCAAACGTTTGTCTCACGCACGTTCGCGCTTAGTGCAAGCCAAACATTCTTTCAGCATTGCCTGATGTTTCGGCCACCAGGTGATCTCTATCACAGCTTTTTAACGCTGCGACCACATCGACCACCCGAGACACCTGGGCGGGTGTGTTGGGTTTTCCTTGATATCCCGCAAGCGGCATGTCAGGGGCATCGGTTTCCAAGAGCAAATGGTTGAGCGGTAAGCGCGCGATAGCTTGACGCGTTTTATTCGCCCGCTCATAAGTGACGGTGCCCCCCACACCGAGCATTAGGCCAGCATCAATAAATTGTTTGCCTTGTTGCTCACTGCCGCTAAACGCATGCAGCACACCGCGCACGCCAGGATACGCTTTCACCAGACGCAGCAGGTCGTTATGAGATTGACGGCTATGCAAAATAATGGGTAAGTCATAGCGGCGGGCAAGCCATAACTGACTATCAAGTAAGGCGTGCTGACGCTGCTTCATCTCTGGAGTGTGCGCGACAAAATAATCCAGACCGGCTTCGCCGACCGCCACGCAGGACAATGGCCGTGATACCAGCGCGTCTTCTAATGCAGCGAGGCTGTTGTCTGTGTGCGTATCGAGAAAACATGGATGTAACCCCAAACCAGCATACATCTCAGCAAAACGTTCCGTCAGCGCTAATACCGCCGGCCAGTTTTGTTCATTGACACTCGGTACCACCATGCGCGTGACGCCCACCTCACGCGCCGCTTGCCAGTACTGATCCGGCGCCTGATTAAAAGGGGAGAAATCGAAGTGACAATGGGTATCAATCATGCTTTAACCGCCAAAACCACCTTCATCATCGCTGTCCTCTCGAGAGTAGAATGCCGTCTATATAGACGGCATTATAAAGGTTTACCCCTCATTCACAGTGGGACAAGACACTTTGCCTACCTCACTGCGATGTCTTTGACATAAGCCAAGATCACTTAGTGCTCACGGGTGGCTCTGAGATCAATGTCTGGGAAACGCTCTTGCGTCAGGTTGAGATTGACCATCGTCGGCGCGATATAGGTCAGGTTATCGCCGCCATCCAGCGCGAGATTAGCTTGATTTTTGCGCTGGAATTCATCCAGCTTCTTCTCATCCTTGCACTCAACCCAACGCGCAGTGGCGACATTGATCGGCTCGTAGAGTGCGTCAACGTTATACTCGGCTTTCAAGCGCGCCACCACCATATCAAACTGCAGGACACCGACCGCGCCAACAATTAGATCGTTCGACTGCATCGGGCGGAATACCTGTACCGCACCCTCTTCAGATAACTGAATGAGGCCTTTCAATAGTTGCTTTTGACGCAATGGATCTTTGAGACGAATGCGACGGAATAGCTCAGGCGCAAAGTTCGGGATCCCGGCAAATTTAAGATCTTCTCCTTGGGTAAAGGTATCGCCAATCTGAATGGTGCCATGGTTATGCAGGCCAATAATATCGCCGGCAAACGCATCTTCAGCCCGTGACCGATCCCCTGCCATAAAGGTCACCGCATCAGAAATATTGATTTGTTTGCCTAAACGTACATGGCGCAGCTTCATTCCCTGCTGATACTTACCGGAGACAATACGCATAAAGGCAATACGGTCACGGTGACGTGGATCCATATTGGCTTGGATTTTAAACACAAAGCCTGAGAATTTATCTTCATCGGCACTCACTTCACGATCATGAGTTGACCGCGCCATCGGCTTAGGCGCCCACTCGGTCAAGCCGTCCAGCATATGATCCACACCGAAGTTACCCAGTGCGGTACCAAAGAATACCGGCGTCAGCTCACCGCTTAAGAACAGCTCACGATCAAATTCATGCGAGGCCCCCATCACCAACTCCAGCTCGTCACGCAAATCTTGCGCAATGTCGGCACCAATTGCCTCATCCAGCTCAGGGTTGTCCAAGCCCTTGATGATACGGGCATCCTGGATTTTATGCCCCTGACCAGACTGATAGAGAATGCTTTCATCACGGTGAATGTGATAAACACCTTGGAACCCTTTGCCGCAGCCAATTGGCCATGATACTGGCGCACAGGCAATATTGAGCTCACTCTCGACTTCATCAAGCAGCTCCATCGGATCGCGAATATCTCGATCCAATTTGTTCATAAAGGTGATGATCGGCGTGTCACGAAGGCGAGTCACTTCCATCAGCTTACGGGTCCGGTCCTCAACCCCTTTCGCGGCATCAATCACCATCAAACAAGAGTCAACCGCCGTCAATGTTCGATAGGTATCCTCCGAGAAATCCTCGTGCCCTGGGGTATCAAGCAGGTTTACCAAGCAGTCGTTGTAAGGAAATTGCATCACCGAGGTGGTCACCGAGATCCCACGCTCTTTTTCCATGTCCATCCAATCTGACTTGGCATGCTGGTTAGAGCCGCGCCCTTTGACCGTGCCGGCTGTTTGAATCGCACGTCCGAACAACAGCACTTTTTCAGTAATGGTAGTTTTACCCGCATCCGGGTGCGAGATAATCGCAAAGGTGCGTCGTTTATCAACTTCCTGTTGCAGCGGTGTATTTGACATAGCAGGTTATCTTCTTGTTTGATTCAGGCGGCAATCGAGCGCCAACTGAGGAGGTAAATCACAAAGGTGGCGTATTTTCGCTGATCTTGTAGCCAGCTTCAATTCACAAATCTGACTTGGCACGGTTATCTGCACACGTTAGGGTCAAGTTTGCTTGCCAAATCCATCACAAATGTCGTCAATTGACGGCCCTGTGGTGTCGTTATTAGTGAAGCACGTGTATAATTAGCGCCACTTTCAGCTGTAAAACAGTCAACAACGTCGACCATTAGGTCGCGACTATTGACAGCATACTGCCCATCAAGATCAATCATCCGCGCAGCGTGCTTTCATTAGTCGCGATGGTGAACAGCTGAAAGCCGACAATTAGTGAGATAAATCAAAGGGTTTATCCCTCAGCAACAAGGAAATAATCTGTGAATCCAATCGTAAAAACATTCCAATACGGCAATCATACTGTGACATTGGAAACGGGCGTCATGGCACGCCAAGCCAATGGTGCCGTCATGGTCAGCATGGACGATACCTCGGTATTCGTCTCTGTTGTAGGTAAAAAAGAAGCCGCCGAAGGCCAAAGCTTTTTCCCTCTAACCGTCAACTACCAAGAGCGTACATACGCTGCAGGTAAAATCCCAGGTGGTTTCTTCAAACGTGAAGGCCGTCCATCTGAGTCAGAAACCCTCACCGCACGCTTAATTGACCGCCCAATCCGTCCGCTTTTCCCTGATTCGTTCAAAAACGAAGTACAAGTCATTGCGACGGTTGTGTCTGTTAACCCAGCCGTTAGCCCTGACATTGTCGCCATGCTGGGTACCTCTGCCGCCCTAGCGATTTCAGGCATCCCATTCAACGGCCCGATTGGCTCGGCACGCGTAGGTTATATCAACGACGAGTTGGTTCTTAACCCAAGCCCAGCGCAACTCGACGAAAGTAAGCTGGACCTGGTTGTTGCAGGGACAGAAGGCGCAGTACTGATGGTTGAATCAGAAGCTGATCGCTTGAGCGAAGAGCAAATGCTGCAAGCCGTGATGTTTGGTCACGAGCAACAGCAAACCGCTATCAATGCCATTAAAGAGTTCGCGGCTGAAGTCGGCACGCCTCAGTGGGATTGGAAAGCACCTGAAGTTAACGCTGCCCTACAAACCCGTGTGGCAGAAATGGCACAAGGTCCATTGGCTCAGGCATACCAGATCACTGAAAAAATGGCCCGTTACGAGCAAGTTGGCCAGGTGAAGCAAGACGTGGTTGCCGCTTTGCTAAGTGAAGACGAAAGCCTCAATGAACGTGAAATCCTCGGCATGCTTGGCGACCTAGAAAAAACCGTGGTTCGTGGTCGTATTATCGCCGGCGAACCGCGCATTGATGGCCGTGAAAAAGACATGGTTCGCGCCCTTGATGTCCGTACCGGCGTATTGCCACGTACACACGGCAGTGCCTTGTTTACCCGTGGTGAAACGCAAGCGCTAGTAACGGCGACCTTGGGTACCCAGCGTGATGCGCAAACTATTGACTCGATCATGGGTGAGCGCCAAGAAGGCTTCATGCTGCATTACAACTTCCCTCCATACTGTGTGGGTGAAACTGGATTTGTTGGCTCACCAAAGCGCCGTGAAATTGGCCATGGCCGTCTCGCTAAACGCGGTATCGCTGCGGTGATGCCAAGCCAGGACGATTTCCCGTACACATTGCGTGTGGTATCTGAGATCACCGAATCTAACGGTTCGTCATCCATGGCATCTGTCTGTGGTACATCGCTTGCGCTGATGGATGCCGGTGTACCGGTGAAAAAATCCGTTGCAGGTATTGCCATGGGTCTGGTGAAAGAAGGCGACGAGTTTGTTGTTCTTTCGGACATCTTGGGTGACGAAGATCACCTCGGTGATATGGACTTTAAAGTGGCCGGTACCGACGACGGTGTAACTGCGCTACAAATGGACATTAAAATCGAAGGGATCACCAAAGAGATCATGCAAATCGCCCTGAACCAAGCAAAAGGCGCACGTCTGCACATCTTGGATGTCATGGATCAAGCGATTGGTTCAGCCCGTGATGATATCTCTGAGTTTGCCCCTCGTATCCATACCATGAGCATCAATCCTGATAAGATCCGTGATGTGATTGGTAAAGGCGGCGCGGTGATCCGTCAGCTGACCGAAGAGACAGGCACTACGATCGAAATCGACGACAATGGTACGGTAAAAATTGCTGCTACTGATGGCGACGCGGCAAAAGATGCGATCTCTCGTATCGAAGCGCTTACTGCCGAAGTGGAAGTGGGCCGCATCTATACCGGTAAGGTCCAGCGCATTGTTGATTTCGGTGCGTTCGTCTCTGTGATTGGCGGTAAAGATGGCCTGGTTCACATTTCTCAAATCGCCGATGAGCGTGTTGAGAAAGTGACCGATTATCTTGAAGTTGGCCAAGAAGTGGACGTCAAAGTGCTCGAGGTTGATCGCCAAGGACGCATCCGCCTAAGCATGAAAGAGGCCGCATCTGAAAAAGGCTCAGACAAGCCTTCAGAAGACGCTGCACCTGCGGAGCAAGCGCCAAGTACTGACGCTTAGAGTCATCGAGTTATTCATGATATAAAGGGGGCTGAGGCCCCCTTTTTTTTACACGGAGATGCGCCTTCATGACCGTTTTTTATAAACCACTGACCAATGTGGCGCTGTTATTGCTGATGATGGCGTCATTGTTGCTGACAGGATGTAGCAGTCAGTGGACCTTCCCACCGATGGCCGTTCCCTTGCAGCCAACACTGCAACAGGAAGTCCACTTGGCACGCATCGATCAATTACTCGCACGAAAGGATTTAAGCAACGAGGCACGTGCGCAACTGCATTATGAACGTGGATTAATGCACGACAATCTTGGCATGCGCGACTTAGCACGATTAGATTTCAACCAATCTTTATCTTTAAAGCCTGACCAACCCGATGTATTCAATATTCTCGGTGTCTATTTTACTCAAAATGGCCATTACGATGCGGCTTACGAAGCGTTTGACTCAACGTTAGAGCTTGATGATAGCCATAGTTATGCCGAACGTAACCGCGGTATTGCCCTGTATTATGGCGGGCGCTATCGTCTGGCCTATCAAGACTTACTTAATCACTACCAAGAAGATCGCGACGATCCTTATCGCCTGATTTGGCTTTATTTAGTGGAGCGCGATTGGCAAGGTGAATCCCAAGCTCAACAAGCATTGTTAACCCGCAAAGCAAACGCCGAGACAACCGGCTGGGGCTGGCAACTGATAGACATGTATCTGGGGGTGATCAGCGAGCGCGAGTTGCTTGAACAATTAGCCGCTCAGGGCAAAGATAACCAACAATTAGCAGAGCGCCTGTGTGAAGCGTATTTTTATCTCGCCAAACGCTACCAATATCAAGGCGATAACGATCGCGCTGTCGCGCTTTATAAGCTCGCCATGTCAGGCAATGTCTATCAATTTGTTGAGCATCGTTACGCGCTACTTGAACTCAACCGCCTGGCTTACCGTCAGCCATAGCCCATGCTTGCGACCCATATGCCACACTAAAAAGAGCAAGGTTTTCCTGCTCTTTTTTATTTTCACTGACACATAATCATCACGGGTGGGTGGGCGCTAATAGCTGTGGCGGTTGATTTTGCGGCTTATTTTTATGTAGCAATTGTTCAAACTCTCGCTTCGGCATCGGAGAGTGAAAGTAATAGCCTTGAATGGTGTCGCAATGTAAGTTGGTTAACACCGATGCTTGCTGGCGAGTTTCGACGCCCTCAGCCACCACCGTCATCTCCATCGCTCGCCCAAGGTGGATAATACTTTCCACCAGCGTCACCTGCTTACTGAGCGCATCCATCTCATGGATAAAGGCGCGATCGATTTTGAGCTCATCAAGCGGAAAGCGCGCGAGATAGGACAACGACGAGTACCCTGTCCCGAAATCATCAATCGATAACGCAAACCCTAATGATTTAATCGCATTCAGCATGGTCAGCGCGTGCTCATCATTTCTCATTACCGCGCTTTCGGTAAGTTCAAAGGTAATATCTTCAGGATTGGCGCCGGTTGCTTTTAATAGCTTTTCCATATGTTCAATTAACTTAGGGCTACTAAATTGCTCTGGCGATAAATTGATCGCGACCCGGCCCGGTAATAATCCTTGTTGCCGCCAACGATGAACATTTTGAAACACTTCCCGCATCACATGGCGCCCAAGCGCCTCTATCAAGCCGCAGCGCTCAGCCACAGGGATAAAACGCCCTGGACTGATGTAACCTTCCACTGGATGCTTCCAGCGCACCAAAGCCTCTGCGCCATTGATACGAAAATCACCCGCATTCACTTTGGGCTGATACCAGACTTCTAGGCTTTTGCTTTGCAATGCTTTTTGCAGCTCAATTTCCAGCCACAGACGCATCCGCGCTTCTTTGCTCATACTGTCGTTATACTCAACCACACGGTTTCGGCCTTGCTCTTTCGCCTCATACATTGCCGTGTCGGCATTTTGCAGTAATTGTCTGGCATCTTTGCCGTCTTCAGGGTAGCGCACCATCCCCAGGGAACAGGCCAAATATTTGCTAAAGTAGTGCAGTTCAAAAGGCTGGCTAATCGCGCCAACAACCTTGTCAGCTAACTGCTCGACCATGTCTTCAGTGGCAGGTTTGGGTAGGATCACCGCAAATTCATCGCCCCCCAAATGACCAATAATGGTGTCGGCGGAAAGCAGTGCGCGTAAACGTTGTGCGATATCTTGCAACACCCGATCACCCACGTGGTGGCCTAGCGAGTCATTGATGTTTTTAAAATTATCCACGTCAAGATATAACATGGCTAAAGGCGTCTGCGCACGGATCAGTTTATCCAGTTCACTGCTAAAGCCATAGCGATTATACAATCCTGTCAAGGCATCAATATTGGCCCATTGCGGCTCGCCCACTTTGCTTATTTCATCGTGCTGTGCGGGTTGCAGCCGCTTCACCTCTGTATAAGGCGCGTGTAAGCGCAACATAGTGGCTTGTTTACCTAATACCTGAATCGGCGACTGAGAAAGGCGCACAGACGCACCTTTTTTACTACTCAATGCGTCAATGCACTCGCGATCATTGGCACTCGCTAAGCGCTCTATCACCGAATGGTTTTGATCGGCAAGCGCTAAATAATTCGCCACCGGCTCACCGAGCAAGTCGTCTGCGGATGCCACCCCTAGCAAGGTCGCTGCAGCAGGGTTCGCGGAGAGAATACAACCGTCCTCCACCAGGCAACAGCCATCGTCGATCAACGAACTTAAACGATGATATTTTTCATCCGCTTCTTCCAGCGCACTGGCTAAGATTTGACGCTCCGAGGTGTCAACTGCATGGAAAATAACACAAGGCTGTCCTTGCTCATCCTTATAGTTTTTAAGCGGTGCCACACTGAAATGAAAGCTTGAGCTATGATACTCATCCGCAATCACCACTTCTCCTTCCGCGCCATCCCCGCGTCTTGCTTTCTCATAATGCGGTTTTACCGCTTGATAAAACGCCTCGCCTAGCGTGTCTTTGTCACAAAGCCCCTTCAACGAGACAGAGGAAAGACCCGCCAACTCACAATAGCGCGGGTTAGCGTACACGTAGCGATCGGTACTATCTAGAATGGCAAAAAGGAACGGACTGTTATCGGTTAAGCAGTAAAACCAATCATTTAACGACGATATTGGCATGGGGGCTCACATTGGGTAATCACGCTCGATTATATCATCATCGAGACAAGCGTCTCATATATTAGACACTTTTAACTTCATTGTCAGTAGCACTTTATGAGGCACACGTCATAGGTTCAAGCTTTTCTCACTATATACCGCACATTTATCGGTAAAAAGAGAAAAGGCACTCAAAATCAGTAAAAAAGCGAGAGTATGTTGCCAAATCGCACAATTTGGCGGCTATTTATGCATTTAGCTGCGTAACAATCTGTGCGAGACTCACTGTCACTATTGCACCGGATCGGGAATCGGTTATCCTGACCACAACATTTACTCACCGCTGTATGTCTTATGCTTATTCGCTCAGAAGCGCCCGCCGACTTGGTTAAACTGGATCGTTGGTGGCGCGACGATATCACGCGTCCTTATCAAGCCGACCAACTCAAGCAATGGCGTGAAGCCGGGCTTATTTCTCTGTCGTTGCTCGCGACCAGCGATATGGGAGAGGTACAGGGCCATATTGTGGTGATTGATGCGCAAATGGATAACAACAGCCAAGAAATCGCGTTATGGCACAGTCCAGATCCCGACCTTTTAATGCCACTCTTGGACGAAGCGGAATCCACCCTCTTTGAGTTTGGCTATACCCGGCTTAAAATAATGCCCAGTGCTGAGGCGGCGCGCGCTGAGTTTGCCCCGATACAGACCAACGATACCTGGTGGTATAAGCAATTAGCCGCCGCGACCGCTTAATACGGATGCCAAAACGATGTTAACCGACATTCAACGTTTACAAGCGATGGGCCTAGACGTCTGGCAGTTACGTCATCCAGCCATTTATGACCAAACGCACGAAGTTATTCAGTTACCAGACGCCTGCCAATTATTGCTGGTCTGTGATACGCCGCTCAGTGAAAAAGATGCGTGGTTGTTCGGCAATATACTCAAGAGCATGAAATTGCGTCCCGAGCAGGCGCGTCAATTACCGCATGCAGCGTTGTCGGCACTGGGTGAACATCGCTTAACCTGGTGCTGGTATATTGACACACCGGATGTGATTATTGATGGCGTACGACGTTTAGATTCGATTCCCTTAGCGCAGATGCACGATAACCCAACCGCCAAACGCGATCTGTGGCGGCAGATTTGCCAATATGACTGATTATTATCTTTGTCCGCTGGCGCTCGATGACATCACAGCCATCAGCACCATCGAGCGGCGCGCCCACGGTTCACCCTGGTCAGACACCCAACTGGCGGCACCAACTGGCCGTTTTGACCACGCGTATGGGCTTCATATAATGCAGCCACACGCATTACTGATTGGGTATTTTTACGCGCGCTGTGTCGCCGGGGAGGGAGAATTATTGAACATTGCGATTGAGCCCACCTATCAAGGGCAAGGATGGGGAAGTATTTTACTTGAGGCGATGATCAAACGCCTAAATGAAGCCGGTGCGGAGAGTATCTGGCTCGAGGTACGCGAAAGCAACATCGCGGCGCAAGTCTTGTATCAAAAATATGGCTTTAAGCCCGTCAGCCGCCGAAAACACTATTATGCGTGTGCCGACGGTCGACGAGAAGATGCGTGGGTGATGCAAAAAATAGCCGGTTGAAACTAAGGCTGCTCACCACTATCTAACCTGATCGGTGGCAGAATATAGCCTTGATAGCCCTGACAACCTAACTGATGAAAATACTGATGCTGCTCTGATTGTTCAATCCCAGTGGCAATGACAGTGATCTCTCGTCCCAGCGCAATATTGACTAGCATGCGAATGAATACATCATCCACATCGCTCGACTGCTGACCAAACCCGAGATCCAATTTGACATAATCAGGCTCGATATTTTTGATGTAGTCGACGTTATTCATATTACGGCCAAAGTGATCAACCCCAACGGCAAAGCCTTGACCACGGATTAAACGAAACAATGCCTTGCAAGCTTCAGGATCAGCATGCACCGCTTTTTCTGACACTTCAAACGCCAGTTTATCGGCGAGATAGGTTTTGAGTAAAAAGTGACTTAACCAATCATAGAATGTTTGGCTTTGGACACTTTCGATGGTGATATTGATCGCGAGCTTGTCACTGTGAGGATTTTTATTAAGGTAATCACTCACCCTATTTAGCACGTGAATATCAAACTCTTCGCCTAATGCATACATCTCAATACGGTTGAGCAACTGACCCGCAGATAGCCAGCTATCGTCCACCCAAAGGTGTGCGTACACCTCTTGATGCCAATTATATTGATTATCACGATGACGAACCGGTTGGGCATAAAGCGCTAATGGATTTTTGTGCAACGCATCAAGCAAAACATGCCGCCATTGCTCTCGGGTCCGGCTATCAACTTGTTCATCCGTTGGCCAAAAGTAAACCTCGTTTTGGCGCTTCGCGTGTTGTAATGCATTATCCGCTTTCGCCATCAGGCTCACCGTCTCGTCGGTACGCGTTTGCGCAATACCTAAGTGAAAGCCTTGATTGACCGGTAGCGAGATATTCTCTAGCTCTTGATTGATCACCCGTAATAACTGGCGTAAGTAACGCCGTAATGCTTTCTCTTCATCGGTAACCAGTAAGATCGCGATTTCATTATGACTCAACCTTGCCACGACTTGATGCGTGCTGGCTAAGCTCTCCTGCGTTAACGCTTCTCCTAGTAATCGCCAACATTGATCCCGGTATTGATATCCATAGCGAGCGCGTAAACGTGATAACCAATCCGCCTCTAACAGAATTAAGCTGCAACCGACTTCATCGTTGCTAAAGCTTTGCAGCTGGTGCTGAAAATAGCCACGGTTCGGTAAGCGTGATACCGGATCAACCATGAGTTTATCGCGCAAGCGTGCCAATTCGTCTTGTTGTGATTGCTGCATCCGTGCGACTTGTTGCCCGGCAAGATTAAAGGCGTTTTGCAGTGCCGATAAATCACTCACACTGGTTGACACTTGTGTCGGATGAAAATCACCATGTCCTAACGACGTCAGTCGCTGACTGAGCTCCCCCAGAGGGACGGTAACACGACGGAACATAAAAGACGCGGCGACAATAACGGCCACACCCGCAGCCAATAACCAACCGACTAATCGCATCAGTCGTTGCCATAACTCAGCAATATCTTGATGAGGATCGAACGTCATGGTTAGCTTCGCTAACTGTGTCCAGCCGTTGCTCACCGAGACGGAGGTTGTGTTCACCGTTAAGCCCGTCGCTGTCGCGAACCAATTCGGCACATGCATTGCCGGACGGTCAGATTCCCATACTTGACGTTCCCCAGATAGCATGGGCTCTATCGTGATCTGACTCACTTGGGGCATACTGATAAACTGGGAAGCTAACTGCGTGAGTCGTTGTCCATCACTTTGTTCAAGTACCGCGGGCAGCGCTTCAGCCAGCGTCTTGCTGAGTAAGTTTGATTGTTGTTGCTGCTGTTGTTTGCGTTGCTCCGCGCCCAACTGAAATACCACTGCCGTGGTCACCAATACAGTGACCACAGTGGCGGCGACAACAAACGAAAGCACACGTTGATGCAGTGTCATTGCGCGCCTCGCCAGCCGATACGTGAAATGACTATCGAAGTGACCATTGGCGTAGCCGCTAATCTGATTCCGATGAATAAATAGTCCATCGTTTCTCCGTTATGCCGTGTTCGCCAGAAACAGTCGCGACCACTCGGCGATTTGTTTCATTGGCTCGGTCTGTCTCAGCATCGATTAATGGGCGTGTCTCACCGAAGCCTTGCGCGCTAACACGACTGCGGTCAAGGTAAAACTGATTAACGAGCACGTCCGCAATCGCCTCTGCGCGTCGCTGTGACAACGCTAAATTGTAGCTCGCCGCACCCACTTTACTGGCATGACCTTCAATGAGTACCGACGCCTTAGGATAACGGCGCATAAATTCGGCAAGATCACGGATATCACCATACTGACTCTCACGAACCTGGGCCGAATCCGTAGCAAATTGGACATTCAGCTCGAACGATGCGGTTTCTATTCGCTCTTGCGGGCATCCTTCATTATTGACCCGAGCTTGTTCAAGCGTCGCGTTACACTGATCGCGCGCGGCAATTACACCATCTTTGTCTTGATCGGTGAGGTCACGGCTTTGTATGATCTTCGTTTCCATGGGATCAACCGACTGTGGCGCACAGCCACTGATCATGAGCCCGGTAAAAAGAAGTAAACTCAACTGCTTCATTATTCACTCCCCTCACTGTACAGCGATGCCGTGTCCCAGCTTGCAGGCGTATCGATTCTTAGTGAGGCCAGTAATTGCCCAGTAGCGTTTAATATTCGATATTGTGCATACCGCTCATCGGCTTCTTTACTTAGGTATTCACGGCGTGTTTCAAACAACTCATTTTGCGAGTCCAATACATCCAAAAGCGTCCGCGCATTAAGGCGAAACTCTTCGCGATAGGCATCTCGGGTATCGGTAGCGGCTTCGACATGTTGGCGCATAAAGTCACGCTGCTGTTCAAGATAGGTTCGCGCGTTCCAGGCTAAAGTGGCCCCTTCAATCACTTGGCGATGGGTCATCTCATTAACTTCTCGCGCCTCGATGGTTTGATAAGCCGTTTGTCGCTCTCGGGCGCGATCGGCACCACCATTAAATAAGTTGTAGCGCATGCGTACCATGGCTTGGATATTATTATTCTCGCCACCGACATCTGGCGGACCCGCACCGTCTTCGCCACCAATGTTTTCGTTCCAATTAGCATCGACTTCTACGTTGATGGTCGGTAAATACGCAGCACGAGAGCCATCACGGGCTGCATTTGCCGCCGCAATATCTGCTTGTGCAGATTGCAAACGCGGATGGTTGTCTAACGCCATATCCAAGGTAGTATCCAGCGACTGAGGCAGCATCGCGGCATCGGGGCTGGGTAAGTGTAAATCCTCAGGTGCGATACCGACGACCTTCATAAAAGCACTACGTGCATCGGCGAGGTTATTGCGCGCCGACATTAAGTTTGCGTTCGCACGGGCTAAGCGTCCTGTCACCTGAGACAAGTCGCTGGCTTTGGCAAATCCACCTTGATTGCTTTCTTCAATCGCATCGTAGATTTCCTGGTGGTTATCTAGGTTTTTTTCTGCCAGGATCACAATTTCTTCAGCTACGAGCACATCCAGATAAATGCGTGACACTTCCAACGCTTTATCTTCTGCGGTGGCAATCAAGCCCCACTGCTCAGCCGTGGCCTCGTTTTGTGTCCGCGCCACTTCATGTTGGGTACGAAAGCCATCAAAAAGCATTTGGCGTAATGATAACCCAAGCTCACGACGAGTTAGGTCTACTTCATCATCCGTGCTGGTATCACGGCGAGTGCCTGGTGAGTCCGTCCATTCCTGCCCCACACCAGCGGTCGCATCCAGTGTGGGATAATAACCGGCTTTAGCTTGGTCTATAGATTGCTCACGCGCTTTATAGCGCGCAAAGGCTTCACGTATTTGTGGATGAGACTCGAGTGAGCGAGCCACCGCTTGCTCCAATGTTTGCGATATTGCAACGGGTGAAATCAAGCTCATGGCTAGCGCGATAGCCGTTATGCACGTTTTATGACACAGATGCGAAAGGGTCGGCATCTTGTTTCTCCTTGTTGTAATTATTTAGCGCTCGCGTAGTGCGTTTTCTTTTGCCCGTAAAATAGGATTGAGAAGATAATCCAACACCGTGCGCTTGCCGGTAATAATATCAACCGAGGTCAGCATGCCAGGAATAATCGGCATCGGCGTGCCATCATCCCGCGTTAAGTGCGATGCCTCGGTCCTGATTCGCACGAGGTAAAAGCTATTCCCTTCTTCATCCTGTGTGGTATCGGCACTAATGTGCTCCACTTTACCGTCTAGCCCGCCATAGCGGGTAAAGTCATACGCGGTGACTTTTACAACGGCCGGTAACCCAGGATGTAAAAATGCAATGTCTTTGGGCAAAATTTTCACTTGTACGAGCAGCTGATCTTCAGTGGGTACAATTTCTATCACATCTTCCCCGGGGCCCACGACACCACCCAATGTGTTGATGTGCACCGTTTTCACCGTGCCATCGACAGGCGAAGTAATGACGGCTTTGTTCACTTTATCTTGTGCCCCGACGGTCGCCTCTGTGAGTCGAGACAGCCGTGCCTCTTTTTCACTCAGCTTGGCCCGTGTCTCACCAATAAACTGCAAAGCAGCCTCACGGCGTTTTAAGATAGATTCATCTAACGCTGCTTTAATTTTAGGCCGCGACAGTCTTAAGTTGGTCAGCTCACCCTGCATATCATTGATCTGTCTTTCCAGTTTGAGAAGCTCCACTTCTGAGACAATCTTCTTTTTTACCAAAGGACGTGTGATATTGATCTCACGATCCATAATCGATAACGAGTTAGTTAGCGTTTTTATCTTGGACGCCACTTCTTCCAACGCTTGGCGTTTCTGAACGATTTGTTGTCCCTGAATATCCAGTTGATTGCGCAGACTGTCCAGTCGGCTCCGATATTCTGACTTTTGCCGTGCAATTAACTGGGGTTTACGGCTGGTGAGTGAATCAGGAAAACTGATGGGACGCGGCACAATCTCAATCTGTTGCTGCCATGGCTGGCTAGGTGGCTGCAGAATGACACTATCAAGTTCACTGTACATGCGCGTGACCGAAGCCCGCAAACTGTCAATTTCTTGCTCTTGCTGAGCCAGATCGGAACGAAAGCGGGTGGCATCAATACGCGCGAGAGGCATTCCTTTTTCAACCAATTGCCCTTCATCAACATACATCGCCTGCAAAATGCCACCATCTAGGCTTTGGATCAGCTGGACATGAGAAGGAGGAATGACTTTACCACTGCCCCGAGTGACCCGGTCCAGCTCCGCCACCGCGGCCCATAGAATAAAGCTTGCAATCAGCAGCAAGGCAACCCAAACCACCGCACGGTACTTGAGCGGGGTATCTGTCATCATCGCGCCATAAACATCGTCAATCATGTCGAGATCAGCGGGTTGGCTGGCCTTTTTAACGACCTTGCTCATGACGCATTTCCTTTGTTGAGCTTACTGAGGACTTTGTCGCGCGGGCCATCCATCACAATGCGTCCTTTGTCCATCACAATCACCCGCTGCGCGAGGTTGAGCAGTGACATGTTATGGGTCACCATCACCAGTGTTCGTGATTTGGCTGCGACTTCCATCGCTTTAATAAATTGGTTTTCAGCGTGTGCGTCTAAACTGGCCGTCGGTTCATCCATCACCAGCACAGGCGGCTCATTAAGCAACGCCCGTGCTAAAGACACCGCCTGCCTCTGACCGCGAGAAAGGCGTTCGCCACGCTCTCCCACCTGTTTATCTAGGCCTTCGTGGTCTTGCGCGGTAAACAAACTCACGCCTGACAGCTGCACGGCGCGCATCAGCTGGTGCTCAGTGACTTGGCGCGTACCAAACATAATGTTTTCGCGAATAGTGCCATGAAACAGCGTCACATCTTGTGCCAAATAGCCCACGTTGCGACGCAAATCTGAAGGATGGATTTGACGGCTATCGACGCCATCAAACCGTAAACTGCCTTGGTTGGGCTGAAAAAGGCCGGCTAATAGTTTGAGTAACGTGGTTTTACCCGAGCCATTTTTACCTAAGATAGCGATCACTTCACCCGGCTGAACGCGAAAATTCAATGGATAAAGCGCCGGTTTTTCCGTCTCTGGATAATTAAAGGCCAAGTTATCGGCACTGAGTTCACCTTTAAGGCGTTTACGACTGACAAGGTGCCCTTTATCAGCAAACTCATCCTCTTGCTCCATCATCGCATTCAGTTGGCGCAGCGAGGTGCTGGTTTGATTCCAACGGTTGAGCAAACTCGCCATTTGCGCCATGGGTGACACCGCTCGGCTGGAAAGCATCACTGCGGCGATGATCCCCCCCATGGAGATATCGCCGTCCGCCACCCGATACACCCCCAGGATCACCACGGCGATCGCCATCATCTGGGTGATGAAAGTGGCAATGTAAGAAACGTTGTTGGTGATTTGTTTGACTTTAAAGTTCCAATTCGCCGTGTGCGCGGTCATTTGCTGCCAACTGCGCTGCACGATGCCTTCGGCGCCATTGGCTTTGATGCCTTCCAACGCCGATAAACTTTCAATGAGATGGCCATGGCGCTCAGACGCGTATTTATTACTCTCTTCAATCGCTGAGCGCAATTTGGGCTGGACCGAGATGGTGTAGCCCAAGATCAGTAACCCAGCCACGACCGGCACCATGGCCAGATCGCCCGCGACTAGATAAATAATCGTGATAAAGAAAACCGCAAACGGCAAATCAACCAAGGTGGTGATAGTCGCCGAGGTGAGCATGTCTCGCACAGAGTCGAATTCACCCAACTGTTTGGCCGTGGCCCCCACACTGCCGCCACGATTGGCCAGCGGCGTACCCATCAGCCGTGCAAACAGTCGAGACGAAACAATAATATCGACTTTCTTCCCGGCCATATCAATCATGTAGGAGCGCAACTTGCGCATGATAAAGTCAAAGCAGTAGGCCAAGGTGGCGCCGCTAGCTAACACCCACAAGGATTCAAACGCCAAATTAGGAACGATCTTGTCATAGACGTTCATTACGAACAGCGGCGACACTAAAGCAAAGAGGTTCACCAACACCGAGGCGAGCAACGCATCGCGATAAATAGGCGCAGCGTCTTTGACCGTTTGCCAAAACCAGTGGATTTTATTGTCGTGCAGGTGTAAATCGACCGACTGATCACCGCGGTACTGGCGCTTAATAAAAAAGCAATACCCGACATACATCGCCTCAAGGGCTTCAAGCTGCATGGTTTGCTCGCCGCCATTTTCGGGCAACTGAATCAGGGCAGTGCCTGCCTCATTATCAATTTCACGCAGCACACAGGCTTTTTGATCTGCTAACAGTAACACGCAAGGGAGCAATAACGGCCCTAAGTTATCCAGGTTGCGACGTGACAAGCGTGCGGCCAAACCGGCGCGCCCTGCCGCTTGTGGAAACATATCGGGCGTGAGTAGCGCATTGGTCATCGGCAAGCCCGCAACTAACGCATCCCCCGAGCAGGGGGTGCCATAGTGTTCGGTCAGCAATACCAAACAATCTAGCAAGGGATCGTCGGTGGGCTGTTCGCCCGCTGCGATTCGCCACTGCACCGATTGATTATTATTTGAAGGGTCAGTCACTTACGTCTCTCTTTTGACCGAAAAATAGCAGGCAGCGACATCATAGCCGCTGCCTGAGGGTGATTACCAGTCTGCCGTATCGACTTTGATCTCTAAATCTGGATTATTCCCCATTGAAAGGTCGGCATTATCATCACCTTTTGTGAGTCTTAGCTCTCCTTCCTCACCATTAATCAAGGTGTTGATCACCACTTCTTGCTGACCACCGCTGCTGGTAACAATATTGAGGCTTTCAATATCAATGAACTGATCCATTTGGCTATCACCATCGGCATCAAGGCCAATGGTCAAGGTGCCCTCAGCCTCACCACTTTCAGCGGTTTGCCATGAAATCGACACTTGCCCGTCTTTGATGAGCTGGGTTAAATCCTCGACAAACGAAAGGGTGTCTTGCGTGTCACCTTGGTTATCAAAATCGACAATAACATCGGTTTCCGTCCCATCGCCATCGGCAGACGATGGCATATCATCCAACGACCACTGGAATTTATCGCTACCGGTACCGCCGATTAATGTGTCTTCACCTCGCCCACCAATGAGGGTGTCATCACCGCCTTGGCCGTAGAGGATATCATTACCCTCTCCACCCTCTAGGGTATCGTCGCCGCCGCGGGTATCACTCTCGACATTAAACAACGCGTGGTTATCTTTAATGTACTGGTACAGCTCGATATCGGATGGCTCATGACCCTGCGACGCTTCAAGGAAGACTTTCAGCCCCTCAAGTCCAGCGCCATCGGGTAGGTCAGCAGGTCTTTCTGGATTTCCGTCAATCCCCCACGGTAAGTTGTCGGTATTCACCGAATCACCAAAGAGCACATCATCGCCCTCATTTCCAGTGACTTGGTCACTCCCCATACCGGCAATATGACGAATAGTTTCTCCGCCTTGCAGCGCAACATCTAGTTCGTCGCCAGAGTGAACGATATCAACGCCAGAGAATACAACATTGCTAATCGTCGCATAGGACTCGCCCAGCTCATTTTCGTCGATATACTCGACCCGTAGTTGGTAGTCACCTGGTTCTACATCGATCCTAACCGTCTCTTGGGTGCTATCAACTACCCCAGATTGTTCCCACTCTCCTGTGTCACGATTGAGGATATCCCATTTGAGTGACCCTTTCGCTCCACTCAAAGGCCATGAGTATGAATCAATATCAACATCAAACGTAATAGTGCTGTTTTGCGTTGCCGAAAAAACGTTGCTGTCCCAGTAAGGATTACCTTTAGCTCCCCAGTTATCATCATCGACCAGCTTTAACCGATCGTCGGATAAATTATAAACTTCGTCTCCTCTACCACCTGACCAGGTTCCATTTAAACCATCGCTAAAGTCAAATATCACTTTTTCCGGCTCAGCCAATGTATTATCAAACTGCTCTAAAGTTGTCGCCGAGATCCCATCGCCAATACCAATGGCATTCACGCTAGCCAAGTTGGCGAGTTTCTCAAATGCCGCTGCGTTGTTTGACGAATAGCTATTGGGTTCACCATCAGTCAGGAAGAAGGCGAGGTTTTCAGTATTAGCCTGGCTGACACTTTCAAACCATCCAGACGCTTCTTTAAAGCCTTCATCATAATAGGTGTTACCCTCAGCCGACATTTGCGCAATTTGCGCCTTTAATTCATCAACACTGTCGGATTCTAAATTAAAACTGTTACCCGTCGCCTCACTGTTAAACGCAACGAGGTTCACATTGACCGGACCATCATGGTTCGCTAATAAATCGACTAATTTCGTCAGTGACTCTTTTACTACATCAAGGCGGCTCGGCTCGCTGTAACCACTGCCTGTGATCGATTCATCCATACTCCCTGAGCGGTCGATAATCAACGCAATGTTATAAGCTTGTCCTGGCACCGTTTCAATGGTGAAGCCACCGGTATCTCCCATCACGACATCATCGCCAGAGCCACCACTCACTTGGTTATCAGCATTCGGAGAGGATGCCGGCAAGCTCGTCATACCCGGCTGTGCGGTTGCGTATTCAGGTAAATCGACAGGGGCATCGTTTTCATCGACTTCAGTCGCACCAACCGTCACCGATAAGTCAGGAGCACTTCCCTCTGGTAATTCAAGCGTGACCGAGAAACCAGCGTCTGAGCCAGAATTTGGCTGCAGTGCATCAATCGGCACTTGCCAATCACCTGAATCGAGCTGCTCGCCTCCTGGTACACTGCCTCCTTCAGGCATTCCCGATATAATTACTGATGTGATTTGCTCAGAGCCGTCGTTGTCGTTTAACGTCACATCAACATCAAGCTGGACAATATCCGCGACTTTGGTCAGCTCGCCGTTATCATAGCTGTATTTACCATCAGCGAAGTAAATCGTTTCAATTTGATGAAGATCGTGTCTTGCACCGTTATGTAAATCGTTACTTAGGAAGAGATTATGTGATGTTTGCTGAACAACCGTATAATCAGCAAAGTTACCTTGGAGGTATACAGTATCGTGGCCATTATTCCCAGTATAGGTTGTTGCTGCGCCAGCGTTACGTGACACCATGACATCATCACCGCGATTGGCGACAAGGTGGTATGAACCATCTGATGTGCCCCCAATTATCAGATCGTTACCATCTTGCGTTGAAACATGGCTGACCGGATTGTTATCACTGATAACCACAATGTCATCATACTCATCGGATGGCTCCCCTTCATGTTCCTCTGCATATTCTATTAGTGCGTCGGCTGGGTGACTATCAGCTGAGGGCTCGGACAGCGAAGCAGACACCGACAAACCGTTCGAGATCGGCAACACAGACAGTGGGATACTCTCTGTAGCGGTTGCTGTGTCATTATTTCCAGTCTCTGTGCTGGTTGCCGTCACTTGCAGGTTGACCTCGCCTTCATATTGCTCAGGCACCGATATAGAAAGGTTAGACAAGTCCCACCCCTCCAGAGAGATAGAGCCACTTTCGATAATCACTTCCTGATTACCATCGGACAGTGTCGATCCTTCAGGAATATTACCTAACGCGAGGCTCAGCGTCTCAGAGTTATCTTGATCTACCAAGCTAGCATTGATTGGTGGTAATTTAATCGGCTGGCCAGCATGCCCTTCACCAGGTTCATTAATGGTGTAATAACCGCCTTTTTCATCGCCGTCGTAGTCCTTAACGCTTAAACCACCGTCTTCTAGTGCATCGACATTGGGCGCGAGATTAAAATTGCTGGTATTTAAGTCAACGGCATCATCACCGTCTACGGCGACTTCAATATCGAACCCACCCGGGCCACTTTGGTTATGGGTATAAACGTCTAACGAATAATAGCCACTTTCTGATGGCGTAAATTCGCCGCTGAATTGGCCGCTTTCACTTACACCGCCTGGAGAGGTACCTTGACTGCCATATCGCCCTTCGGCAATCACTTGACCACCGATAACAATCGCTGCACTGTCATCCGCATACCCGCCAAAGCTGTAGCTTTTACCTGCCTCTAAATAGATTAAGCCTGAAGTCAGCATCGCCTGACCACCGTCTAAACCTGAGCCGGTATCAACGGAGACATCTTCGGTTGTCGATTCAGTGTCTGGTTCAGTGGAGCCATTCACCGCATTGATGAGCGTCTCGGCATCAACACCTTGACCTGCACCATTTGGGCTACCGACATCAACCGAATTCCAAGTTGATGCGTTAAGAGATGTGGAAACAAAATCCAACTCAAGCGTGCCCAGTGATAACTCAGGCGCATCAGCCACAGGTGTCACACTGATATCGAGTGTCGCTTCCGCGGTATCGCCATATTCATCTTGAACGATGTAGGTGATAGCTGGTACGTCACCACTCCAATGCTCTACCGGCGTGAATGTATAATCACCATCTCCGCCAATCGTAATTTCACCGACATCAGCGATCGTGGCTGAGTCACCAGCGGCGTGGGTTTCGCCGTTAATGGTGAAGGTGGTGACGGTGAGCGAGTCACCATCGGTATCGGTTGCATTACCGTCGTTTAGCACATTACCCGTTAATTCGACATCTTCATCTGTCGAAATAATTACGTTGTCTGACTCAGGCGCGGAGTTAACCGTGTGCGTGGAGGTCGCGGTGCTGTCTACCGTATTGCCCGCGTCATCCGACGAGCTCACGACCACCTCGAACTCGGTGTCCGCCGCCAGGTCGCTGCCGGCCACGTCCACGCTCCACTCGCCGTTTTCATCCACGGTGGTGGTGTAGTCTTCGCCGTTGATGGTCATCGCAACGGTATCGCCTTCGGCGATGTCGCCGCCGCTCGCGCTGCCGGTGACCGTGATGGTCTCGCCCGCTTCTTGCGCGTTGATCACGTCATCGCTGGTGATGTTGTTCACGCTGACCGTGCCGGCATCCGCGGTTTGGTCAACCGTGTGCGTGGAGGTCGCGGTGCTGTCTACCGTATTGCCCGCGTCATCCGAC